>JAMONE010000052.1 GCA_027066695.1 Micavibrio sp.
CTATATGTGGGTTCTTCCATTTTCTTACCTGATGTTCTGATTTGTTAATAAGACGATCTGCGCTTAGTGGCCAGAATTTCTCTATACACTCGCTTAAAAGTATTTGTGGCTGCTCTGCACCACCAAGGACAGAAGAGACTATCTCAGGGCTTTTTATAGCCTTTGACGCTGTTTCAATGCGCTCTACAATATCTTCGAGAGGCGATTTAACAATCTCTGCAATGCTTTTATAAGCAAACCCGTGTGCCTTAGCTAATCTTACTGTAGCGCGATATTTTGCTTCGGTGTCTCTAGTCCCTCCGGATTTAATAAGGTTGCGCCAGTAATCCTCAATATAATCGTTATATATAGCGGCTTTTCTTACAGCTTCATTTTTATCTCTTGTGCCTAGAGATATCTTTATAGATGATCGGGCTTCATATGGAAGAACGTATTGTGGAACTCGCCTCCTGTAATAAAATATATCTCCACGCTTTAAAATATAATTCGACATCCATGTGACCCTAACGATGTGTTATTTTGTGTACCATTTTTGATACAAAAAAATAGTGCAGTTAGTCAAGGAAAAAGCATTTCCAAGCTATAACAACATGTTAACGGGGTTTTGGTTAATATTTAGTGAAGAGAAATGGCTCCCCAGGAAGGATTCGAACCTCCGACAAAGTGATTAACAGTCACCTACTCTACCACTGAGTTACTGGGGAACATATTTTCGAAGGCTTTTTATGCCTTTATGTACGTTGTTTGTCAAGAAAGAAATTTGTGGAGGCACAGACCGGATTCGAACCGGTGTACACGGAGTTGCAATCCGCTGCATATCCTCTCTGCCACCGCGCCATAACCCTTACTTAACAACATTTTTTTAAGAAATGTAAAAACTTTTGCCTGACTTTTCTGTCTTGCTTAGTTAATTTTAGCTATGCCTTTATTAGCTAATTCTTCATTCCCACTCTTTAAATAGTAGTTTTCAAGCATGCGGTCAATAGTTGATTCGCAATAATTTTGAAATATTATAGCTAAGCCCTATTAGAATGATTTTTAGAGCGTTAGATAAACGCAAGGCCTCTTTCGGGCATCGTGTGTTTAGTGATATACAGACACGTCTGTAGTAGTAAATCGTATGATGGGATTTGATTAAATAGCTCGGATTATACATTGCAGGTTGCACCTCGCGGTTACACCGCATACCATTAACACTTAATGCATTGATATATAAGAGCTATTAGAAATATTGGTCGGAACGAGAGGATTTGAACCTCCGACCCCTAAGCCCCCAGCTTAGTGCGCTAACCAGGCTGCGCTACGTTCCGACATTAAATTAATTAGATGGCTTTATCATGCCGCGAAGCTCTCTAAGCTCTGCCAATACTGATTTCAAAATTTCACGTTGAGGATCACTAAGGTCTTGATCTAGCCCCAAATCTTTACGATCGTCAGATGTTTCAGCGGTGGCAGGATCTTTCGTAGAAAAACTTGCGATAATTTGCTTCTTCCCAACATCACGCAGCAATTTTTGCACACCCTTAATCGTATAGCCCTCAACATATAATAGATTGTGAATAGCTTGAAGTAAGCGAATATCTTCTGGACGATAATAGCGACGGCCACCACCGCGTTTAAGTGGTTTTACTTGCGAGAATTTAGTTTCCCAAAAGCGCAGGACATGCTGTTGCACATCCAAATCATCGGCAACTTCACTGATTGTACGAAAAGCAGAAGACGATTTCTTTTTTGTGCGCGCACTTTTTTGCGCTGCACCAGCGCGAGTCGCGCCCGAGGATTCCTTTGCTGCATTACTATCGCTTTTAAATAAATCACCTGATAAATTGGTTTGAATGCCCATAAGAAAATCCTTTAACTATATATAATATTACAATTCTAAAACAGAATGTTAACCACCTTTGTTAACCCGATCCTTTAAGACATGTGATGCCTTAAACACCAGAACTTTTCTTGATGAAATCGGTACTTCAACACCTGTTTTAGGGTTTCTGCCTATGCGCTCACCCTTTTCACGTATGGTGAAGCTACCGAAAGATGAAATCTTTACATTGTCACCGTCAATTAATGCTTTGGATACCTCATCCAATACAGATTCAACCAAGTCAGCAGATTCATTGCGAGACAAGCCTACTTCTTCATAAACGGCCTCCGCAAGGTCTGCGCGCGTAATTGTGCGACTTTCCATGTCATTATCTCCAAAATTTGTATAAGTTGTAGACTATATGATTCTATATAGGCACGTCAACATCGCTATTGCCAAAAAGTGATATAGGTTCAATGGGTAAGGATTTGTTCTTGACTTGCCTCAACTTGTACATTAATAATGTACCGTTAACATAACACGAAAAGAGTCCATAAAATGCTCTGCAAAAACATAGTTTTTTATAGATGAATAGATAGGTAAATCATAATATTCACCGCAAACAACAATGTAGCGATTTTCAAAATGCGTGCAGTATGTTTCTTTTTCGGCTCGCACGGCTCATGCTCGCAGCCCGTGTCATGGCAATCCATAGCTTTGCTAACAAAATGCAACGCCCAACCAAGTGCCAAAACACTACCCGATATAGCGATAAGCGATAGCTCCCAGCCATGCATAACATGGTGAAGCTCTTCCATCCATATCGGCATCGCGCCGATTAAGCCCATTCCAACCAAAATCGTAAGAATGCTAAAAACCGACGGCAGCACGCAGCAAAATACATGGCTTAGCTCTGAAAGAACTACAGCCCATGAAAATACATTTTGAATGCGCTTTATTTGCGTCATAATATGCCCATATAAAAAACGTCATACCCGCGGCAAAACATAGCTTTGCAAAAATTGCGGGCATCCACAAATACAGCGAGCCTTCTCGCTGACACCTAAGTAAAGATAGCTTTATAAAACATGGCATAGCAATACGCAAAGGAAAAACACAAAAGATTGACATAGTCTACAAAAATTATAACTATATGTTTAGTCCCGCCATAATTTAGAAATAAACAGCGCAGTAACAATGTAATAAGATAACTTCAAAAGACTATCAGTCTACCACTATTTTATAGAGCCGATTAGCTATAATTTCTTCATTCGGGTTTAAGCCATTCAACACACGAAAGCGGCGTTCTTTGTAATCATTTTGCGCCATGCGGCGTGAGAGCTTGGCCACGCTATCACCTGATTTACTGGTTATAATCTTAATACGATATGGGCGCAGCTCTCGCGATTCCTTTTCGCTCATACGTTTAAAACTGTATGTTGATTTCTTAATCTCATCAAGCTGATTAGCCGATAGCCCCGCAGGTATAGCAATTTGAAAACGCACAATCTTGTTATCACTCCATTTAATAGCAACCAAACGTATATCCATTTCACTGCCATTAACATTACCCTTAAACGAAGCCGTAGCCGCGCTCATAGCGTTAATATTTATATTTTCAACGCCTGATATATTTTTATCCTTCACCCAAATATTTAATAAGTAATCCTTTGGCGAAAGAGCCTCTTTATTTCCTGCA
>JAMONE010000053.1 GCA_027066695.1 Micavibrio sp.
TGGCTAATGATGATAAAATTCTGCCGAATAGCTATATTTTCGAGCAAGATGCGGTAATTTCCATCCTCCCTCCTGTTTGTGGGGGGTAGCAAATCATGATACATGCCGAGATATCTACCGAGCCATTAGATATACAAAATGCTTGTGATTTTGTTATGGACGCGGCGCATGGGGCGATTGACACATTTATTGGAGTGGTGCGTAATCATCATGAGGGCAATATTGTTCAAGGCATGACATATGATGTTCATGACGCGCTGGCGGTTGCAGTTTTCAAAGATATCTGCACAGAGGCGCGGGAGCGTTGGCCGAGTACAAAATATTATGTTTCCCATTATAAGGGAGAGTTGGAGATTGGCGGTATTAGCGTTATTATAGCCGTTAGTGCAGCGCATCGCGCAGAGAGTTTCGATGCGTGTCGTTACGTTATAGAAGAGCTTAAAAAACGCTCACCCATATGGAAGAAGGAGCATTATCCGCATGGGAAAAGCGAATGGCTTTCAGGGAAGTCTTTAGTGAATGAGTAATATTGCATGTATAATTTTGGCTGGTGGGCGCTCTTCTAGGATGGGGACGAATAAGGCTCTTTTGGAGTATAAGGGGAAAATATTAATAGAGCATATGGTTGATTTATTAAAAAGCACCGAATTAGGTGATATCTATATAAGCGGCGAGGTTGAGGGGTATAAAACTATTCCCGATAGTCAAAAATTTCAAGGCCCTGCTTGCGCGATTATCGATGTTATGACGCAGCTTAATGATTATGACGGCGCGTTATTTGTGCCAGTTGATATGCCGCTTTTAACACCTGAAATATTACGTAGCTTGATTAGCTATGATGGCTCTGCTTATTTCAAAAACCACCCCCTACCCCTTCACATAATGCGAGCCACTATGCCTAATATAGGGGAATATGAGGGCAAACCCATTAACTCCGTAAAGGATGTTATTAAATCGGTAAATGCTAAGGCTATAGGCTTGCCGATAGAGTTTGAGAAATATATGCAAAACATAAATACTCCCGAAGATTTGGCGGCATTATTATGAATATTAGAATTGGGAATCAAAATATCCGTTTCAAAGTTACAGAAGATGAGCTAGGCCAGCTTCTTAGTGGTGATACACTTGAAATAAATTCTCTTATATCTGCGCGAATAATTCCTAACGGTAGTGATATTTTGGTAAAGCATAATAATGGTGAGCTTATCTTGATGGTTTCAAAGCAAAGGCTTTTGGAATTGATGGATATGGGGAAAAATCGTGAGGGGATATCTGCGCAACAAGGGGATTTATCATTATATTTGCAAGTTGATGTGCGTAAAGATTCACGCGCGAAAGCAAAATAATATGGTTGTTTTATCTCTTTCATTTTTTATTACTGCGATTTTATATGCCTCTATCGGGTTTGGCGGTGGCTCGACTTATAATGCGCTGTTAGTATTGGCAGAAGTTGACTACCAACTGCTTCCTGTTATAGCATTATTGTGTAATTTAATCGTTGTATCTGGCGGAGCGTGGCGATTTGCCCGTGGCGGGTATATAAAGCTAAAGCGCATATTGCCTTTGATTGTAACGTCTATTCCTGCGGCTTGGATTGGCGGCAATATAGAGATTTCCGAAGGATCATTTATCCTTATATTGGGGCTGGCTCTGCTTTTTTCAGGATTAAAAATGCTATGGCCTGACAAGGGTAATAATATATCGGTAAATTTTACATTTATTGCGCCAGTTATAGGCGGAGCATTAGGTTTTCTTGCAGGATTAGTCGGCATAGGCGGGGGGATATTTCTTGCGCCTATACTTCATCTATTGCGCTTTGATAATGCAAAAGCCATTGCAGGAACATGCAGTGTTTTTATTCTTTTAAACTCTCTATCAGGCCTTGTCGGGCAAATTACTAAGCTTGGTGATGTGAATTTATTAAGCCAGATAAGCCTTTATTGGCTGCTATTCCCTGCTGTTTTCATCGGTGGTCAAATTGGCTCTTATATGGGCGCGGTTCAACTTAAGCCTAATGTGATTAAGCAAATGACAGCAATATTAATACTTTATGTTGCGTTGCGCTTGCTTTGGCGTATATTTGCATAGCTTTATTTATTACATTATGGGGTAGCATGAAAAATCAAAAACTGGCTATATTTGATTGGAATGGAACAATTCTTGCGGATACAACGCAGGCGTGGGTTGCTTCTAATAAATGTTTAGAATTTTATGGGCAAGCCCCTATTAGCTTTAAACGTCAGCGCGAGACATTTGACTTCCCGATAATCCATTATTACAAGCGCAATGGTTGCTGCATTGATAAGGTTTTGGAGACAAAAACCGAGGCTAACGAGATATTTCAAAGCTCTTATGATGCTTTGGCTGCAAATGCTAGAACTAGGCGCGGCGCAAGGGATTTGCTTGAGTGGCTGAGGAAAAATAATGTTACATGCATAATCTTAAGTAATTATATAACGACAAAAATAGTGGCGCATCTTGAGCGTTTGAAGATAGAGCATTATTTTTCTTATGTTTCGGCGAATAATTGTGATGGTACTAGCATTTTAAGCTCTACAAATAAGCTGGAGCGTTTATCTGATTTTATGGTGAAGCGAGGCTATCGCCCTGATAATGCTTTTATTATTGGTGATAGTAGGGAAGAGCCTGAAATTGGCCGTCATCTTGGTATTACTTCTATCGGAATTACTGGCGGGTGCATTAATGAAAAGCGGTTACGCGCGGCAAAGCCAGATCATTTAATCCATAATTTAAGCGAGACTAAAAAGATTTTGCATGATAAATGGGACTTGCCCATAAGTTAGTCAAGAATACCCAAAGGATCGTTTGCGACTAATTCTCCAATTTGTTCGTAAACATTGGCGTTTTCGCTCATTTGCTCTTTAATTGGCTCGTTTTGCTCTGCTAGAGTGCGGAAAAATCCAGCAGCATCTTTTAGTAAGCGACCCGTTAACTCGGCATTTGGTGTGCCTTCCAGCTCTCCGTTAGGATCTTGTGTTATAAGAGTGCCCATTTGGTCAAATACAGTTGCATTTTCTGTCATTTGTTCGGTCAGAGATTCGTTTTGATCGGCTAATGTGCGGAAAAACGTAGCCGCATCCATAAGAAGTTTTCCAGCAAGTTCAGCATGTGTTGGCATCAAATATTCCTTAATTATCTAAAACTACAATCTATTGATAATATTAGTATAAATTTATAGTGTTTATGCAAGCCTTATTTTCAAAATAAAGTAATATAGCTATAAAATGCTCTGCAAAACTTGTTTAAAACCCCCTATAATCTAACCATAGCATCTCCTCGAAAGAGGAGATCCATATTATTGATGGATTTTTTAAAAGGGTTTTGCGTGAGGTTTCTATAAAATGAATTGGTATGATTTTTAAATCATGATAGCTTGTAGCCTTAATTATAAAAATATATAAGGGCTTGGGTAATAGGGTTGCATGGGTGAATTAAAGAAACTTATTGATACAGTTAGAATCTATCAGCCTGATTTCAATATAGAACCAGTTGAAAAAGCTTATTCATATGCCAAAGAAATGCATGAGGGGCAGTTCCGCTCTTCGGGTGAGCCATATTATCTGCATCCAGTAGCAGTAGCGCAAATTTTAGCTGAAATGAAAATGGATGTAACAACCGTTGTTACCGCTATATTGCATGATACTGTTGAAGATACAGATGCAACGCTTGATGATCTTAAAGAGAAATTCGGCAAAGAGGTCGCGGATTTAGTCGATGGCGTTAGTAAGCTAACTCGGATAGAAAGCCAAACCTTAGAAGGTAAACAGGCAGAGAATTTTCGTAAGCTGTTATTAGCTATGTCAGAGGATATCCGTGTTTTACTGGTTAAGCTTGCCGATAGGCTGCATAATATGCGCACTATGGGCGGTATTAAAAAACCAGAGAAACGCCGCCGAATTTCTTTGGAAACGTTAGAGATATATGCCCCGCTTGCCGAGCGCATCGGTGTTCACTGTATCAAAGAAGAGCTTGAAGATTTATGTTTTGAGCAAGTAAACCCCGAAGCAAGAGAAAGCATTACCAATCGTCTTACCTATCTAAGGGAAGAGGGAGGTAGTGTTGTTAATGCTATTATTGATGATCTTGGCAAAATCCTAAAAGAGGCAGGCGTTGAAGGTGAAATTACAGGGCGTGAGAAAACCAGATATTCTATATGGAAGAAAATGCAGCGCAAAAACGTAGCGTTTGAGCAGCTATCCGATATTATGGCCTTTCGGGTTATGGTCGATAAACAAGAGGATTGTTATTTGGTCTTGGGGACTATACATGGCAAGTATCACAGTGTTCCAGGGCGTTTTAAAGATTATATATCCACGCCAAAACCTAATGGCTATAAATCTATTCATACAACAATTATGGGGCCGCGCCGTCAACGTATCGAGGTGCAAATTAGAACTCATGAAATGCATAATGAGGCTGAGCTTGGCGTGGCTGCACATTGGGCATATAAAGACGGGAATCATTCCAAAGACCGTGATATTACCAAATATCGCTGGCTGCGTGAGCTTCTCGAGATTTTAGAGCAAGAGCAAAAGCCCGAAGATTTCTGGGAGCATACAAAGCTTGAGCTTTTTCAAGATCGAGTGTTTGTCTTTACCCCTAAGGGCGATTTGATAGAGCTTCCTAATGGCGCAACATCGGTTGATTTTGCCTATGCCGTCCATTCGGCGGTAGGTGATAAATGCGTGGGCGCAAAGATAAATGGCCGCATTGCTCCGCTGAATTCACGCCTTGTTAATGGCGATCAGGTTGATGTTATTACTGCTAAAACGCAAAACCCCTCACCAACTTGGGAGCGATTTGTCGTAACAGGAAAAGCGCGTTCTCATATTCGTAAATATGTGCGTAATCAACAGCGTGATGAGTTTATTACGCTCGGCAAAGCCATGATTCAAAAGGTTTTCCGCCAAGAAGGCTATGATTTTTCTGAAAAGGCTATATCGGGGGTATTGAAGGATTATAAATTAGAGCGAAACGAAGATATCTACGCAAATATTGGCTCGGGAATGTTTGTTGCGCGCGATGTATTCAAGCTAATATTCCCTAGCCACAAGGCCGAGATAACAAAACGCCCGTCCGAGCATATGGATCAAGCTGTTATGGTGGTTCGTCCTGATAACTCTGATAGGCCAATGCCAATTAAGGGGCTTATTCCAGGTATGGCTATGCATTTTGCGCGTTGCTGTCACCCTCTTCCAGGCGATAGAATTGTTGGCATTGTTACTACTGGTAAGGGCGTTACAATTCACACGATTGATTGTGAAACGCTAGAGAATTTCGCCGATACGCCAGAGCGTTGGCTTGATGTGTCATGGGGTGATAATGAGGATGGGCAAGGCTCGCAAATCGGGCGGCTATTTATTACAATGGAAAATGAAACTGGTGCGCTTGGCACGGTTTCTACTGTTATAGGCCGTAATGGCGGCGATATTACTAACTTAAAGCTTACAAGTCGCACTATTGATTTTTGGGAAATGACTTTGGATGTTTGTGTAACCGATACCAAACATCTGAACAATATCATTGCAGCCCTGCGCTCTACATCGACTATAATATCGGTAGAACGCGCTAAAGGGCGTTAGCCTTCTAAATTTTTCTTCCTACGTTGTTATTCGCTTTTATCTTAAGGATTAAGGGGGGCTTGCAATAATGCTTCAAATGGGAAGTCTAGTTTTTCGCGCCCGCCAAGTTCGTGTAATTCGATAATGCAGGTGGATAAAACAATTTCACCGCCTGCTTTCCTAACCAAATCACCAGTTGCTTTCATAGTTCCGCCAGTTGCAAGCAGATCGTCCATAATCGCAACGCGCGTTCCTGATGTTATTAGCTCTTCTTGTATCTCGACTATATCAGTTCCGTATTCAAGTGAATATTCCTGAGATATAACTCTACCTGGGAGCTTGCCTTTCTTTCTAACCATACCAAAGGGAAGATTTAAGGCTTGCGCCACTGGAACGCCAGTTAAAAATCCGCGTGATTCAATGCCTAAAATAATATCTGCATTTTGCTGTTTTGCTCGCTGGGTAAGATCGTCAATAATGCTTTGCCAGATGGCGGGTTTCTTAAGCAATGATTGTATATCGTAAAAATTAATGCCTTCTTTTGGAAAGTTTTTTACAACGTCAATATGTTTTAGCAATGTCATTAATTTTTCCTTGGGTATTTTTTGATATAATTTGAATGAAAATAATTTTAAGTTTTACTTTTAACTATGCGGTATCAAGTATAATGTGAAGCCGATAATTTGGAGTTAGTGTATAGATAATGTTTAAAAGGCGCAAACCTTTAACTCTGCTAAAAATGGTTCAGCAGCTTTTTTGGCCATCCATGGGGTGGAAACGTGCATTTTTTTACACTAAACATAGGTTAGTACGCCTTTCCGATACGACGCATAATATTGCCCTTGGGCTTGCTATTGGCGCGGGAGTTTCATTTACGCCGCTTCTCGGTACTCATTTTATTCAAGCAGGGATTATAGCATGGTTTTTACGTGGCAATATTTTTGCAGCAATGATGGGAACATTTATCGGTAATCCGTGGACTTTTCCGTTCTTTTGGTGGGCAGGGTTATCGCTTGGTAAATTCTTATTCGGAGTTTTGGGTATAAACGGTGCAGGCAGTTTGCCAGATGATTTAACTTTTTCCGTTATATTGAATATGATGGTGAGTGAGCCTCTAACTTTGTTTTTCCCGTGGATGCTAGGCGGTTATCTTCTCATTTTTTTAACAATGCCTTTTAGCTATCCTGTTTATTATTTCTTGATAAAAGAAGCTAAAATTGTGCAGGCAAAGGCGAAGGAAATTGCAAAGAAACGCAAAGGCAATCACAAATAATGATTATAGGTATAGGTAGCGATATTGTTGATATCAGGCGCATTGAAAATATATTGCGCCGCCATGGTGATCGTTTTATTACGCGGTGTTTTACTGAAGCTGAAAAGAATTTAGCAGATAAAAGGCAAAAATCTGATTTATATTACGCAACCTATGCAAAGCGTTTTGCTGCGAAAGAGGCATGTGTTAAGGCTCTTGGTAGTGGTTTTATCGATGATATTACAATGAAAGATATTGGCATTGATAAAGATAATAAAGGCCGCCCATTTTTAGTTCTTAGTGGCGGTGCGCTTGAGAGGCTTAACTCGCTTACCCCTGAAAATATGAAGACTGTTATTCATTTATCTTTGAGTGACGAGCCGCCATATGCGCAGGCTTTTGTAGTTATTGAGGCGCATTAATTAACCATATGTTTGTAAAGATTAGGATAAATGATTCAGCTCTGGCTTTTGTTGGTTTTTTCCTGTAAACCCTTTTACTATGTTGGAAAAAATGAAAAATATAGATGATAAGGCCAAGGATCAAGTCGCGGATGAAAAGCCGCCTGTGTTGATTGATAAAAATGAAATCAGCGATTTTATGAAAACAGCATTAGTGGCCGTTGCAATTGCTCTTATTATACGCTCTGTATTCTTTGAGCCGTTTCATATTCCTTCTGGCTCTATGAAGCCAACATTATTGGTCGGGGATTATCTGTTCGTTAATAAGCCAGCTTATGGTTATAGTAAATATTCATTTCCTTTTGATATCGCGCCAATAGAGCAGCGCATATTTGCAAAAGAGCCAAAGCGCGGTGATGTCATTGTCTTTGCTCTTCCGACAAATACGGGCGTTGATTATATTAAGCGCATCGTTGCCCTTCCAGGTGAGAGAGTAATGGTTAGTCGCGGGCGATTATTTATCAATGATAAAATCGTCCCACGCACTCTTGTTGGTGAGGTTGAGGTTGATAATGATAATCAAAATGTGCAAAAACTTACGGGTTATATAGAAACTCTTCCGGGCGGTGTTCAGCATAAAATTTATGAACTATCTGATTATGAACCGCTGGATAATACTGACCTATACACTGTGCCTGAGGGGCATTATTTTGTGATGGGTGATAATCGTGATAACTCGCAAGACAGCCGCGTAGCTAGCCGCGTTGGCCCTGTTCCATTTGAGAATATAGTCGGGCGCGCAGATTTCTTATTCTTCTCTACTAATGGATTCGCACATCTTTTCGAGATATGGAAATGGCCTTGGAGTGTGCGTTACAGCCGTTTATTTATGGATATTGATCCAGTGAGAGTAGAAGTAAAAGAGCAAAAGACAGCGCTCTGATGCTAAAGATATATAATTAAGAAAGGCTTTTAAATGCTAAAGCCCGTTGAAAAATTCCAAGAAATAATAGGTTATTCCTTTCGGGATGGTGATTTGTTGCGTGTGGCTTTAATACATTCAAGCACTGGAAGTGATGAGAATTATGAGCGTCTGGAATTTTTGGGTGATCGCGTTTTAGGGCTTGTTATAGCATCGCTGTTGTTTGAAAAATTCCCTAATGAAAATGAGGGCGACCTCGCCAAACGTCTTGCATTTTTAGTACAAGGCGAAACATTAGCAAAGCTATCAGCCCAAATATTATTAGGTGATTACATTGTTTTATCTGATGCCGAGCGTGATGCTGGTGGGGCGGAAAATGACCATATACTTGCCGATGTGTTTGAGTCTGTAATTGGCGCAATATATCTTGATGGTGGAATTGAGCCTTGCCATGCTTTAATAAGAGGGCAATGGAAAGGTATTTTGGGTGAAATGAAAACACCTCCTCAGCATCCTAAAACTGCAATTCAAGAATGGGCGCAAGGCCAAGGATTGCCACTACCTATCTACGAAATAATCGCTCAAAGCGGCCCAGATCATGCGCCTATATTTGAAGTTAAGCTAATCGTTAAGGGGCATAATTTTATTACCGCAAGCGGTAAATCCCGCGCAGAGGCAGAAAAGCTGGTTGCAGAAAAATTTATGAAAGGCGTGGAGTTGCATGATGAGTAATAAAGAAAATACTAATGCTATACGCTGTGGATTTGTTAGTGTTATTGGTATTCCAAATGCGGGTAAATCCACGTTGATTAATACGTTGGTTGGTTCAAAAGTTTCAATAGTATCACGCAAAGTTCAAACTACGCGCACGCGTGTTTTGGGGATGGCTGCGCATGATAATACGCAAATTATTTTGATTGATACCCCTGGTATTTTCAAGCCAACTAAAACATTAGAAAAAGCGATGGTGAGTGCGGCTCTATCTAGTTTTGAAAGTGCAGATTATATCTTGCATATGGTTGATGCGGCTATGAAAAATCCAGTTGAGCGCAATAAAATGATTTTAAATTCTTTGGCAAAGCAAAAAAATGTCATACTTATTTTGAATAAAATTGATAAAATATCAAGATTTGATCTGCTTGGCTTAACAAAAGAAATGAACGATGCTTTTCCTTATGTGGCAACATTTATGATTAGTGCTACTCGTAACAAGGGTGTTAAGGATTTAGCAGGCTATTTGGCGGGCATTTTGCCAGAGCAGCCATGGATATATCCTGAAGATCAAATGAGCGACATGCCCATGCGCCTTATGGCAGCAGAAATAACTCGCGAGAAAATCTTTCACCAATTGCACGAAGAAATTCCTTATTCTGTTTTTGTCGAGACAGAAAGCTGGGAGGATTTTGATAATGGAAGTGTTAAAATATCTCAACTTATTTACGTTCAAAGAGATAGCCAAAAAGCAATTATCCTTGGAAAGCGTGGCTCTAAAATTGGGGCAATCGGACAAGCCTCACGCAAAGAGCTTGAAGAAATTATGGGGCAGAAAGTTCACTTGAAAATCTTTGTTAAAGTTCAAGAGAATTGGGCAGAGCGCGTTGAAAACTATGAAATGTTCGGCCTTGATATCCCACAGAATGGACATATTTAATGAAAATTGAGCCTAGAATCACAACATTATCAAATGGTTTGCGCGTAGTTACCGATTACGTTTCCTCAGTCGAGAGCGTGGCTGTTGGCGTTTGGATTAATGCTGGTGCGCGTAATGAAACCGCAGAGCATAACGGCGCAGCGCATATGGTTGAGCATATGTTGTTCAAAGGTACGCAAAGGCGTAATGCGCAGGAAATTGCCGAGGTGATTGAAAATGTTGGCGGTAATATAAATGCTTATACCAGCCGTGAAGTTACCAGCTACCATATTCATCTTTTGAAGGATGATTTGCCATTGGCTCTGGATGTCTTGGCTGATATTACTCAGCATTCTACAATGCCCGAAGATGAGGTCGAGCGTGAGCGTGAAGTTATTTTGCAGGAAATCGGCATGTGCTATGACACGCCTGATGATATAATATTCGACAATTATTATGAAGCAGCATACCCCGCGCAAGCTTTTGGCGCACCTATTCTTGGCACTAATGAGATTATCTCTCAAATGAGCCGTAAGACTTTGATGGGCTTTGTTAATGATAATTATACGCCCCAACGCATGGTTATTTGCGCAAGTGGTAATTTTGATCATGATGTATTTGTTAAAGATGTTGAAGAGAAATTCAACGCTTTGCCGAAAGGTCAAGATGCTAGTAAAATCGCCGCTAATTACAATGGCGGGGAGTATTGCCAAACACGTGAATTGGAGCAAAGCCACATAGTCCTTGGCTTTAAGGGCGTATCTCGCACTAGTAATGATTTTTATACGGCGCGAATTTTGGCGACGCTTTTGGGCGGGGGGATGTCTTCTCGATTATTTCAGGAGGTGCGTGAAAAACGTGGCTTGGTTTATTCGATTTACAGCTTCCACAGCGCGCATAGCGATGACGGGCAACTTCTTATTTATGCGGGCACTGGCCCTGATAAATTGCCAGAGCTTATACCTGTGATTTGTGGGGAGATTAATAAAATTGGCTCAACAATTACTGAAAAAGAGTTAGAACGCGCAAAGGCTCAGCTTCGCTCGAACACTCTTATGTCACGCGAGTCTATGATGAGCCGCGCTGACGGTAATGCCAAATCTTTGATGCTTAATGGTAAAATACGCTCCGTTGATGAAATTATCAGTAATATTAATGCGGTTGATATCGCATCTTTGGGTAAAGTTGCACATCAAATATTTAATACTACCCCAACATTATCCGCTCTTGGCCCATTGGATAAGATGGAAAATTTTGATGGAATTAAGAAAAGACTTTCTGGCTCTTAATTATAGAAGTATACCAACGAAATGACAGCTCTTGTATCTTATAGTGGTTCAAGTTCAAGTTAAGAATAAGGCACTTAAGTACAGTAAAAATCAAAGCCGTCATTTCTGCGCAGGCGTGAATCAGTTATTGTCTTATTTCTAATTTAAATTACTAAACATATATACTCTTAATTAAAATCACGTTACTTTTGCATAACAAGAGTTGACCATTCACCGATATCATAGCGTTTTCTAAGGGTAAGTCCTTCGCCTTCATAGGCCGAGGCAACGAGGTCTGCTTGTTCGATCAGCATCCCCGAAAGCACGGCATAGCCATTATCATCCAAAACACTGCATAAGGTCGATGCCATTTCAATAACAGGGCCAGCGAGGATATTTGCCAAGATCAACTCGTAAGGTTTTTGCCTATCAACGCTTGGAGTGTTAAATCCATCGCCGCACTCGCAAGTCAGCGAGGTTTTCCCCAAATTAACGCCGTTCATTTGCGCATGACGCTTGGTAACTACTATGCTTTCTGCGTCATTATCAATGCCAAGCACAGGGCTTTTCCAAAGCTTCCACGCGGCAATAGCAAGAATACCCGAGCCTGTTCCCATATCGAGAATATTCCACGGGCATGCGCCCTTGCCTTTCAGATCGAGCATAGCTTGCATACAGCCGTTAGTGGTTTCATGCTCACCAGAGCCAAAGGCGGTGGCTGCGTCAACTTGCAAGCCAATCTGACCTTGCGGCACTTCGCCGTCATAATGGCTGCCATGTATAAAGAACGGACCGATAGAAAATGGCTTGAATTCTTTATACGTCTTTTCAAGCCAGTTAATGTCGGGTGTCTTAATGATTTCTATATGTTCGCCTAGGACTTCTATGTCGTCAATATCATGGGCGGCAATTTGCAAGGATAGCCTAGCAATCAGATCATTAATATTCGGCTTATCATCCATAAGCCATTCTAATGTCCATAAGCCTTTATGTTTTCTATCTGCGCGCGCGGCGGAGCTGGATAACGCTATATCAATAAACGTTTCTGCCAGACAAAATAAAATCTCGTCTGACACATTTTTTTGGATATTAAACCGAATTGTATACAAGGCAGCTAAGCTTCGTCATCCAAAAGGATATCTTCGTCATCATCATCAGCAGCACTATTAGCCACTAAATCTGGGATATCATCCAAGGTATCTTCACCAAGCACTGTATCGTCGTCTTCAGCTTCTTTTGTTGATATTTCTGCATCATCGAGACTAACAACTTCAACTTCGGAATCTTCTTCTATGATTTCGCCTTCGTCTTTTTTAGTTTCAACTTCTTTAATAATCGATTCTTTAGTTTCAACCGCAGCAATGCGTCCACGGCGGGCTTTAGCCTTAACCTCACCTGTAAATTCAGTGTCACATTCAGGACATATAATCGGGCGTTTATTCAAATCATAAAAGCGTCCACCGCAACTTATGCAAATTCTTTTTAATCCCATTGGGTTTACTGCTATACTCACTTCTTTTTTCTCCTCATTAAGGTAATTATTATTCAGGTTTCAATTGCCTTATTTTAAGGCTGCTGTCAATTGTAAATAAATTGGTAAGAGTTTGAGAGTATAGTCATTCTCTTTGAAAGAGTATAGACCAAAGATGCGTATCGTTGTACGATGTAGCTGTGGGTCTTTAGAATTTATCATTATAAAAGGGAATTATCATGCAAAAATCAGTTGTTATCTGTGGCTTTAAACGCTCCCCAATGCATTTTGCAAATAAAGGAGAGCTGGCAAAAATTCGCCCTGATGATATGGCGGCGCAAGTTATAAAGGCTTTGGTTGCCGATATTGGTGTAAATACTGGTGATATAGAGGATTTACTTATGGGCTGCGCTTTCCCTGAAGCCGAACAAGGATTTAACATTGCAAGACTTGTTGCTGGTCATGCGGGGCTGCCTGACAGCGTCGGCGGCGCAACAATTAACCGCTTTTGCGGATCATCCATGAGCGCCATACATACCGTCGCAGGCATGATTCAAATGGATGCTGGCGAGGTATTTATCTGCGCAGGCGTTGAGAGCATGAGCCGCATTCCTATGGGCGGGTTTAACCCTATGCCTAATCCTGCTATCCACGCGGAAAACCCTGCGGCATATATGGGAATGGGCGAGACTGCGGAGAATTTAGCCAAAAAATATGATATTGCCCGCGCGGCTCAAGAAGAATTCGCGGTTGCCTCTCATCATAAAGCGGCTGCGGCTGCAAACGCAGGGAAATTCGATGATGAAATTGTACCGATTGGAGAAGTTAAAACAGACGGAACTATTCGCGGTGATTCGTCTATTGAGAAACTCGCAACTCTAAAGCCTGCTTTCCTTGAGGGTGGCAGCGTTACGGCGGCAACCTCATCGCCTTTGACGGATGGCTCGGCAGCGGTATTGGTTGCTTCCGAAGAATACGCCGATAAGCACGGGTTAGAGAAACTTGCGCGTATCAAGAGCATTGCTACGGCAGGCTGCGCGGCTGAAATTATGGGCATAGGCCCTGTTCCTGCAACAAATAAAGCGTTGGAACGCGCAGGTTTAACCATAGATGATATCGATATTATAGAGCTGAACGAAGCTTTCGCCGCGCAAGGTCTATCGGTTATTAAAGAGCTTGGTATTGATATATCAAAAGTTAATCTCGACGGCGGAGCTATCGCGCTCGGTCATCCACTAGGAACATCAGGAGTGCGCATCACAGGTAAAGCTGCATCCTTGCTAAAACGCGAGGGCAAGAAATACGCTCTAGCAACCATGTGCATCGGCGGCGGACAAGGCGTTGCTACTGTGCTGGAGGGGATTTGATGGATAAAGAAATCTACAACCGTCTTAAAGAAATAAAACCAACGCTTGAGAAATACAAGCTTAGCCGTCTGCGCCTGTTCGGATCACATGCCAGAGATGACTACAAAACGGATAGTGATGTTGATTTACTGGTGGAATTTTATGAGATGCCATCTCTTTTTGAACTCCTTGATATTCAAGAAGATATAGAAAGCAAAATAAATAAAAAAGTAGATTTAGTTTTTCCGCATAAAATATTCCCCGAAATGAAAAAAAGCATTTTAGAGGACGCAATCGATGTCTAAACATGTTTCACATAGCGTTCGTATTCGCCATATTTTAGAAGCGGTCAAGAAAATTCAATCTTATGTCTCTACGATGAGCGAAGAAGAATTTTACGAAGATGATCCGCAGCATCCCTTAAATATAATTTCGGCGGAATCCTTTAAAAAATTTACAGCCACAACAATAGCATCCCCATGTAAATGGGGATCAAGTGTTATCAATGGCTTAAATCGATCCCCGATCAAGTCGGGGATGCTTGTCTTGGAGCGCTGTGGTTTTAAAAATTGGAAGGTTTGATAAATGAAAATAAATAAAGTTGCTGTTATTGGCGCGGGAGTTATGGGTGGCGGGATTGCGGCGCAGGTGGCTAATGCTGGGCTTCCTGTTGTTTTGCTTGATATAAAGCTGGAAGGGCGGGATTTAGCCCGCGAGGCGGTGGCTAAAATGCTTAAAACCGAGCCAGCGGCGTTTATGCATAAATCAAATGCCAAGCTTATTACTTGCGGAAATCTTGAGGATGATCTTGATAAGCTCGGCGACGTGGACTGGATTATCGAGGTCGTAATTGAAAATATTGAGATCAAGCATAAGACTTACGAGACTTTGCAAAAGCACCGTAAGAAAGGCTCTATCATAAGCTCGAATACTTCGACTATTCCGTTGTATAAATTAGCCGAAAATCAGTCACAAGAGTTCAAAAATGATTTCATGATTACCCATTTTTTCAATCCACCGCGCTATATGCGCTTGCTTGAGCTGGTCACTAGCAAGGATACGCGCCAAGATGCGATCGACACAGTGCGCGATTTTTGTGATAAAAACATGGGTAAAGGCGTGGTTGTTTGTAATGATACTCCTGGTTTTATAGCAAATCGTCTTGGTGTGTTTTGGCTTACGGCGGGCGTGAATACCGCGATTAAGCAAGGTATTTCGATTGAGGTAGCGGACGCGGTTATGGGCAAGCCTTGCGGCATTCCTAATACTGGCATATTTGGCTTGATTGATTTGGTAGGCATAGATTTAATGCCTAAACTCTCGGAAAGCTTGTTAACTAATTTGCTGCAAGATGATGCGTATCGTGATGTGTTTATAGACCATAAATTCGTTCACAACATGATTGATGAGGGCTATACGGGGCGCAAAGGCAAGGGCGGGTTTTATCGCCTTAACCCTGACGCGCCAAAGGGCGTACGCGAGAAGCAGGCTCTTGATATCGTTAGTTTACATAACGCGAACACTGGGGAGGGTAGCAATGAGGAGCTGGCTTCTCATAGTTCATCTTCCCCCAACAAAACACTGTCATCCCGAGCGTCAGCCGAGGGATCTAAGATCTCTCCGCCACTTTCTGGCGTTCGAGATGACACTAGTGGGGATAGTGATGTACTTAGAAGTGTCTCCACCCCCATCGATGCGCATTATGTTAAATCACAGAAGAAAGCAGCTCAGGCTATGGCATCGG
>JAMONE010000054.1 GCA_027066695.1 Micavibrio sp.
GCGTATAGATATGGAAATTGCAATATGTGAGCAAATCGGCGAGACTACTTTTGTTAAGCAGGGCTGTATCGATGAAGATTTTTGGGATTACTTGAAAAAAGACGAGCTAAAAGCCCGCGCAGATGTGCTGGATGTGACGCGCCGTAGTGATAGGCAGTGGTGGGGTGAAATATCCTCTTTCCTTGAAGGCAATGCAAAGCCCGAGGCAAAGAAGGTGAATGTTAAAAGCTGGGTTAAAAAGAAACCAAATCTTGATCGCGAGCTTATAAAAGAAAGCCTGCTCGCGCATTATAACGCAACTGGTAAGGCTTTGGAATCTAGAGCCTGGGCGAAAGGTGGTAAAGTTGGTAGTTATGTCCTTGAATATGGGTATTATGCTGGAATTACAGTTCGTGCTCTTGAGTCGGCATTAGTAAAAGATGGATCGAGAGGCTTAGAAGGTAAATCTTCAATTGCGCAACTTAATGAAGAGCTTGCGCAGGAGGGTTTGATTGAATATATCAATCGTAAAAATCAGGATAATTTAGATATTGAGCTTATTAAAGAAAGTCTGCTTGCCCATTACAATGCAACAGGCAGGTGGTTGACAAATGCAGATGAAATAGAAGGTGGAAAGCAAGGTTCTTATATCCTTGAACATGGTTATTATGCAGGTATCACCGTGGGAGCACTTGGGAACGCGCTAGCAAAAGATGGCTCGAGAGGGTTAGAGGGTAAATCGTCTATAGCAAAACTCACCCAAGAGCTAAAAGCGGAGCTTGCGCTTGAGAAAAGCTTGGATAATGAAGCTTTGCAGCTGTAGGTAAAGCACGTCATGCCCGTAGTTTGCTGCGGATTTTTTCACTTGTTAAAAATAATGTGGATGCCAAAGCAAGTTTGGCGTGCGAATCATTATATTTGTACTATACTGCGTTTAAATTACGACATATTGTCATTTCAAACGATTGCATAGCAAGAGGAGAAATCTTATAGTAGTTTCAGTTTAAAATAAGACACTAATCGTCATTGCGAGGAGTTTTTGCGACGTGGCAATCTAGCTTCTACAAAGAGATGCAGTAGATCGCCGTGCCTACGGCTCGCGATGACGGTGTCAGATTGTTAATTCAAATTACTATAGTAAGTGCAAATATTTAAGATCTCTCAGCTAAAGATTTCGAGATGACAATGTGCGGTATTTTATTGTGAATCACTATATCTAAAAACAGGAATAAATATAATGGCAGTAGATATTATAACTGAAAGCCTTGGTGGCGCGGCATCAGCGCATAGCATGAGTGCATTTAGCTTGTTCATGCAGGCTGATATTGTCGTAAAGATGGTCATGCTTTCTTTAATTGCGGCCTCTATTTGGAGCTGGACAATTATCATTCAAAAGCGCGGGCTTTTGTCTAAATTAAATGGCAGGGCGAACCGATTTGAGGATAGTTTTTGGTCGGGTGAGTCGCTGGATAAAATTTATGAGCGCGTGAAAAAGAGCAAGGAAGACCCTATGCTGCGCACTTTTTCTGCGGGAATGGATGAGTGGCGAGCGGGCATTGCTGGCGGAATCCCATCTAAGCAAAGCCTGCAAGCTAGCTTGCGTCAACGCGTTGAACGCGCAATGTCCGTGGCTATTGGTCGTGAGATGGGCAGGCTTGAAAGCGGTATGACTTTTCTGGCAAGCGTCGCCTCAAGTGCGCCGTTTATCGGGCTTTTGGGAACTGTTTGGGGAATAATGAACAGCTTTACGGCGATTGCTGCAACGAATAATACCAGCTTGGCGGTTGTTGCTCCTGGTATTGCCGAGGCTCTGTTTGCGACGGCCATTGGCTTGATCGCGGCGATACCTGCGGCGATTGCGTATAATGTGTTTTCAAGTAAGTTGAATAGTTATGCTGACAGGTTGGAGGCGTTCACGGATGAGTTTTCTGCGATTTTATCGCGTCATTTGGATGCGCAAGAAGCTAGTATTTCGGGGAAGAGTTAGTAATGAGCGCAACATTATCACATAAAACAAGGTCGCGTGGCCGCAGAACGGGGGGTAGCTATCGCCCGATTGCAGAGATTAATGTTACACCTATGGTTGATGTAATGCTGGTGTTGTTGATTATCTTTATGGTGTCCGCGCCGTTGCTTACTGCGGGCGTTCCTGTTGATCTACCAAACGCTAAGGCTAAGGCTTTGCATGAGGAGGAAGCCAAGCCCATAGAAATTACTATGGATAAGGACGGGAATATTTATTTGTCGGAAACAAAGATTAAGCGTACGGCATTAATATCAATATTAAAACCCATGATGGAAGGTGATGTGGAGCGCAGAATTTATGTTCGCGGCGATCAGGCGATTGCTTATGGTGATATTATGGGGTTGTTGGGGCTGTTGAATGAGGCAGGCTTTCGCAAGGTTGCACTTATCTCCAAGGCTAAATAAATGAATGCGATGAAAAGCAAAAAACAAAAGGAGCTTCACTCTAATAATATGAGTAAGCCTGTTATTTTGTCTATTGCATTTCATATACTCATCTTTGTGATAGCAAGCGTAGGGCTTCCGCATTTTGCAAAAGATATAGAACCGCTGGAGATGGCGATCACTGTGGAGATAGCTGATCTTGCGGAGGTGAATAGGGCGGAGACTCCCCCCATGAAGCCCAAGCCTATATATAATAATACTGATAATGTGCCTGATTTAATTCCATTAAAAGAGGTTGATGCTGGTGATGTGCCAGAGCTTTCAGCCGATCCCCCTAAGGCTTTACCAAAGCTTTCCCCTCCGCCAAAGCCTAGGAATAAGCCAAGGAGGAAGCCAAAGCCTGTTAAACCAAAACCAGAACCACCAAAGGACGAGGTGAAGCCCGTAGAGCAAAAGGACTTTACCAGCTTGTTAAGGAGTTTAACTCCCGATGAGCCAGAGGAGCAAACAACCACTGCGCCCGCGCCTGAAACGCAAGAAAATGTCTCGCAAGTGGCTGGTTTTGCAAAGCAAATGACGCGTAATGAGCTTTCCGATCTTAATCGCGGCGTTCAGCCATGCTGGAATGTTAATGCGGGCGGAAAAGATGCGCACAGCCTTATTGTCGAGCTTTGGGTATTTGTAAATCAAGACAGAACGGTAAGAGAGGTTCAAATTATAAATCAGCGGCTCTATAATTCGGATAGTCATTTCAAAGCCGCAGCAGAGGCTGCGCGGCGTGCTTTGTTGAATCAGCAATGCTCGACACTGAATTTACCGCCAGAAAAATATGATCGGTGGAAAAAATTTAAATATATTTTCGATCCAAGTAATATGTTGTAGTATTTGTTTCTGAAATTTAAAAAGAGAAAACAAATCATGCATCGTGTTTTATTATTACTTATAACGATATTAATAATATCCCCCGCAGCAATGGCGCAGGAGATGGTAGCAACAATTACGCAAGGAACGTTTAAGCCGCGACCAATTGCGATTGGCAATTTTCATTCCGATAACCCAGAGCTTGATAATCTTGCGCGTGATATCCCTGGGATTGTACGTGAAAACCTTGAAAAATCAGGGCTGTTCCGCATGATTAATTCTAATGCTTTTGTGCAAACGCCGAACTCTATATTTCGTGAGGGAATAAGATTTCCTGAATGGCGCGCAACTGGTAGTGAGACTGTGGTTTCGGGTAGTGTTACAAAAGATAGTAGCGGCAAATCGCGCGTTGAGTTTCGTCTTTGGGATGTTGTTTCCCAGCAACAGCTTATTGGCATGGCTTATACGACGACATCTGATAATTGGCGACGCATTGCGCATATAATGTCGGATGAAATCTATAAGCGCATTACTGGTGAGCAGGGATATTTCGATACTCGCATTGTGTATATATCTGAAAAAGGGCCATCGCATAAGCGCGTGAAACGCTTGGCTATTATGGATCAGGACGGCGCTAATCATAAATATTTAACCGATGGTAGTTTTCTTGTTTTAACGCCGAGATTCTCCCCCGAAACTCAGCGCATTACTTATATGTCGTATCGCTCTGGAAAGCCGCGTGTTTATCTCTATGATATAAATACAGGAAGTAATGAGGTGCTAGGTAATTTTCCTGGTATGACGTTTGCTCCTAGATTCTCGCCTGATGGTAAAAAGCTGGTTATGAGCATGGCCAAGGGCGGTAATAGCGATATTTATGTTATGAATTTGAAATCGCGCAAAGTTACGCGCATGACAAGCAATTCTTCTATTGATACGTCTCCGTCTTATTCGCCTGATGCATCACAAATTGTGTTTGAATCAGATCGCGGAGGAACGCAGCAGTTATATGTGATGAATGTTAATGGCTCTGGTATTTCACGCATTACTTTTGGTAAGGGGCGTTATGCTAATCCTGTTTGGTCACCGCGCGGTGATCTGATTGCTTTTACTCGCATGTATCAAGGTAAGTTTTATATTGGTGTGATCCGCCCTGATGGCTCTGGCGAGCGTCTTATAACTAATGCATATCATGTCGAGGGGCCAAGCTGGTCGCCAAATGGCCGTGTTTTGACGTATTTCAAGGAAACCCCATCGGGAGATCGCAGGTCAGCAAGGTTATATACTATTGATATAACAGGATATAATGAGCGTTGGTTACGAACTCCCAATGATGCATCAGACCCCGCTTGGTCACCGCTTAATCCTTAGGCTTTTGCCCCGAAGTCAGCTTTTTAAAGAAACTATAGCCACTTAGGGATGTTTTCCCTTGCGATAAGATCTTCTAACGTTTGCCTTCTACCGATAAGGCAGATGTTATCTTCGTCAACCAGAATTTCAGGTGGAAGAGGGCGGGAATTATAGTTTGAAGCCATGGAATATCCATATGCGCCAACTGATTGAATAACCACCAAATCATTAGCATTAACTTCGTTTATTTCGCGGTGCTTGGCGAATATATCGCCGCTTTCGCATATTGGGCCGACAACATCATAGGTTTTGGTGTTTGTGTTATGGTTAAGAACAGAGCGTACGCCATGATATGCCTCATATAAAGTCGGGCGAATCAAATCATTCATACCCGCATCAAGAACAAGAAATTCTCTTGATGGCGTTTGCTTAATATACTGAGCTTTAGCCAGCAATACACCAGCATTTCCAACCATATAGCGGCCAGGCTCCATTTGAATTTGCGTATCAAGCGGTAAGATTATATCTGCAACCAATCGCGCATAAGCATCTAAATCTAATAGCTGCTCGTCATTATAGGCAATAGGAAAGCCGCCGCCAATATCGGTTCGCTCTACCTTATATCCATCATTTCGAAGTATGACTACAAGCTCTGCCAATTTTTCAAAAGCGGGCTTGAACGCGCCTGTTTGTGATACTTGAGATCCAATATGTATAGATATTCCAACAGGGTTAACATTGCTCATCTCATTGCTGAGCTTATAAAGCGTGCGGATATCTTGCGCAGTATTGCCGAATTTATCTTCTTTACGGCCAGTTGCAATTTTACTATGTCCCCCGCCACTAACATCAGGGTTAAGGCGAAATAATATATTTGCGGTTTTACCCATTTCAGCGGCAAATTTATTAATATTATTCAGCTCGTCAGGTGATTCGACATTGAATTGTAATATTTCGGCATTCAGGCAAGCTTTGATTTCTGATTCGTTTTTACCAAAGCTTGTTGATATTATTTTATCTCCGCTAAAGCCTGCTTTTAACCCGCGGAAAAGTTCACCCTCGGAGACTATTTCAAGGCCGCTTCCAAGCGTTTGTAGTAATTTCAATATTGCAATATTAGAGTTAGCCTTACACGCATAGCATAATAAAGGCTGACGATCCGCAGGTAAAACGCGCTTCATAGCATCTTTTAGCGCGTTGAATTGATCTCTAATCACTGACGCACTATAGACATAGCACGGCGTTCCGTATTGCTCTGCAATATCAGGCAAAGGCACATCATCAACGTGAAGCACGCCGCCTTTATCAGAAAATCCGCTCATAATTAAAACTCTTTATGCTCTAAACCCGGCTGTGGATCTGTGTTTATATCAGGATATGTTTTAGGGAACACATCATGTTGTGCGCCGTTTGGAGGCTCAACATAAGGCGGTTTTATTCCGCAAGCGCAAAGTGCAAGTGTATTTACACACAATAAAATATATAGAAAATGTTTTTTATTATTCATGTTTCTTTCCCAATAGGTTCATTATTTTGTATAGTGAAATTATATAAAAATAAAGTCTATACTTTATATATAATTAGTTAAAGGAAACCTATGGCGGATGTCCCCAAGAGATATTTTCAGCGTTTTTTCGTACTTGCAGGGTTTATATTTATAGCCCTACTTCTTATGGGTGCTTTTTGGATGCATAATAGCAGTAAGCTTGATGCGGTAGAAAGCAATATAGCCTCGAAATTTAAAAATTTTGAAATATATGAAAACGAAAAATATTTACCTTCAATTAAAATTTTGGGACCAAAAGGTGATTTTGTTAATATTCAAAAAGCTGGAGGTAGGTATATTATTCTAAATATCTGGGCAACATGGTGCAGTCCTTGTGTTAAGGAGCTGCCATCATTACAAAGATTAAGCGATATATTACCCTATGAAAGTGGCTGGAAGGTGATGGCTGTATCGGTGGATACTAAAAAAAACCTTCCTAAAGTGGCTAAATTTGCGGCACATTATAAGGTTGATGATATTGCTAATTACCATGATTATAACTTGGAGTTGCAAAATAATATTGATGTTGACAGGCTTCCCATGACTTTAATCATAGGTAAATCAGGGCGTATTTTATATGAAATACACGGTGCAGCAATTTGGCATGATAGAGATATGGTTGATTTTCTTGAGCTGGTTAGAAAAGTTCACTGATTCTAGTCATCAAGTTTTTATATTAATATTAATGTAATTTGTGATAAGATATTATCTTTAAAACCCCATATTTAGGTATTTATCAATATGAGCCAAGAGCAAGAAAGCCTTGAAAAAATAACTCAGGATCAGTTAAATGCAATGGTTGACTTGCATGCTCGCTTTACCGATGGGCGGCTTGGCGGGCGGCGCGCTATTTTAGAAAATATTGATCTAAGCGGACTTTCTTTAAGTGGTAAAGATTTAACACAAGCACATTTCACAGCATGCTTAATGACTTACATGGATTTATCCAACACCAATTTTCAAGAGGCGGCTCTTTATGCTTGTGATTTGAGTGATTCAAATTTATTTCAAGCCATATTTACCCGCGCTGATTTACGTGGTGCGCGTATTCAAAATGCAAATTTAAAAAATGTTGATCTAAAAGATGCAGATTTACGCGGTGGTGGTGTATCAAAAGATGGGACTTTCGGCACAAAAAGTAAAGCTGTTAATTTTAGGGGGGCTAATTTAAGTGGCGCAAAATTAAATGGTGCGATGGCTTCTAATGCTGATTTTTCGGATGCCGTAATGGTTGGCGCAAATATGGTTGATGCCGATTTGCGCGGTGCAGTTCTTGAGGGAGCTGATCTCTCGAATGCTGATATTGAAGGAGCGCAACTAAAGGGTGCGAATATAAAATCAACAATTTTAACTGGCGTTGATGTTTCAAAAATGAGGAGTTCAGGCCTTGATTTAAAAGATGCTATTACAGATGATAATGCTGGCAAAACTGTTTCTGATTTGTCAGACTCTTTGCCAAAATTATTGGAATATCATAGGGAGTGGTTAAAAACTCGCGGTAAATCGGGTAAACAACTTGATTTAAGCGATGTTGATTTGCGCTTGCTTGGCTCGTTAAAAGAAGAAAAAATGACCGCTGTCAAGGCTGTTATGGCGCGGTTTATAGGTATGAATCTTTATAAAATAGAGCTACAAAGCGCAACGCTGGAGAAGTCTGATTTTAGAAATTGCGATATGGAGGAGTCAGATTTACGTGGCTCTTCATTCAAAAACGCTAATTTATCGCATGCTAATATGAGGGGCAGCAATTGCTCATCTCTTATGTTGGGCACAGGGGGGACAAGGCGTTTTAATCCATGTAATTTTGAGCAGGCGCGTATGCGCTATGTTGATTTCACAAATGCGATGCTTAAGGACGCTATATTTATTGGTGCAGATTTATCTTTTGTTGATTTTACTGGCGCAGACCTTAGCGATGCCGATTTCACAGGGGCAAAGCTTGATAAGGCAAAGCTTGATAAGGCAATAACAGATGGCGCAAAGTTTGATCGTGATGAAAGTCGCCCAGTATTCAAGATGAAATCTGATACCAGTTGATTCTCTGCTACGCTTCTCGCAATGACGTGATACCACCCCCGTAGCTTGCTGCGGAGGTGTCCATTTGTGTTTTTGATATTGGTGCGTTCATATATGTTGCTTGAAAAACATAACAAAACCGTCATTACACGGTTTATCCGTGTAATCCACGTGATATTAAGGACGAGGTGATAGTGTTGGTTATCTATTGCCCACCCATGCCCATACCAGTGGGGGGGGCGGATTTTATTTCTACTGGTTCATCTAATGGAATGTTACTTGAGTTTGTACTCACCTCAACTTTAGAGGGATCATTGAGATTAACCATCTCTCCATTTGGTTCGAACTGAATTGGTTCACTAGGAATAGCTGCACTGTCATTGAACATATTTATGGGCATTGCGGAATACATTTTTTGCAAAATAGTTTCTGCAATGGCTAACCCCTCAACCAAACGTTCGGTTGGCTCTATGCCTATGGCCTCTAATTCCTGTGCTATTTTAGCTTCAGTCGCAGGATCAACCGTTACGGCCTCAACATCACCTCGCCCTGCTATTGCATCCCTGTTTTGAGTAAGAGAGCCTTCGGATAGAATAGTTAGAAATTCCTCAGGCTCTATTACACCATCACCAGTATAATCTTTTATATTAGAAACCATATAGGCCATTTCATTGCTTTTCAGCATAGCTGTCATCCCAACATCTTCGAACATAGGGCTATCAACACTCATCCCATCCTCTGGAATAATGCTTTGCATGTGTTGAATAATCAACGATGGTTGCTCTTTTGCAATGGTTAGCAATATCCCATCACCATATTTTAATTCGCCAATATGACCTTCTTGATCGTCCATCTCGGTGGTTATAGCACCACTAGGAGCTTGCCCTAGCCCTTTACTGAATTCACGTGCTTCTCCAGCAAAATCAGGCATTTCAGGTCTGGCGGGTTCTGTGCTTTTGATTAACGGCTCTTTGCCAGCGTTTTCAATTACATGGTCAGCCATCTCTAGGACACCATCTAGCTCTGTATCAAGCATTTCTTTTGCTTCTTCTATCTTGTCACTCATAATTATCACCTTATTAATATTTATTATTATGTCACCTTAGCAAGTGTATATAATAAATGCAAATAAAAGATTAATGAAAAGTATATAGTAACTTGAGTTAAAAATCACACAGTGTCATTTCGAACGATTGCATAGCAAGAGGAGAAATCTTATAAAGCTGCAACATATAAGATCTCTCCACTAGCGTGTTCGAGATGACAGGTAGTGTTATATTCTTAATGATAGCTAATATATATATTAAGCCGCGGCGTCTTTATAAAGGTTAAGCTTATTACGCAGGGTTCTAATAGAAATGCCAAGGATATTTGCGGCGTGCGTACGGTTGCCAAGGCAATGATCTAGCGTATTTATTATCATATCGCGCTCTACATCGGCGATGGTTCGTCCGATCATATTTTCCACTCCGCCAGCATTTTGCAATGTAGGAGCATCTTCCGTGACAGTAGAGGGCGTAATCTCCTTTGATAAGCCGTCACTTTGGATAAAGATAGCATCCGCCTCAATTTCATCTTCTGTAGACATAAGTATAGCGCGATGCATAGTGTTCTCCAACTCACGGATATTGCCGCGCCAAGTACAATTTTGCAGCTTGGTAATAGCTTTATCAGAGATGTTCTTGCGATTAATCCCGTTAGCTTCGGCATATTTATCTGCAAACATCTTTGCAAGACGCGCAATGTCAGATGGGCGATCCCGCAGCGGGGGCAGGGGGATATTAACAACGTTCAAGCGAAAATAAAGATCTTCCCTGAATTCACCTTTTTTAACGGATTCTTCCAGATTTCTATTCGAAGTCGCCAAAATACGGACATCAATTTTTATAGTGCCGTTCCCGCCAACGCGGGTGATCTCTTTTTCCTGAATAGCGCGTAGGAATTTCGCCTGTAATAGAGGATGCATTTCGCTCACCTCGTCAAGCAATAACGTTCCTGTGTGGGCTTCTTCAAATTTACCAATTCTGCGCCCTGTTGCGCCAGTAAAAGCACCTTTTTCATGGCCAAATAATTCAGATTCAAGCAGGTTCTCGGGGATAGCCGCGCAGTTAATAGCAATAAATGGAGCATTTTTGCGCTTTGATTTGTTATGGATATGACGTGACATGACTTCTTTACCCGTGCCCGATTCCCCAGTGATAAGGATAGTCGCTTCGCTAGGTGCGATTTTATCGGCTAAGGTTATTACGGATTTCATAGCTGGATCATCCGCGATCATAGAGCTGTTTTCTTGAGTAACGGCTTCAATAACTGCGGCAATAAGCTCTGGATCAGGGGGGAGGGGAAGATACTCTTTCGCACCTTGCTGAATTGCTTTAACGGCTGCGCGCGCGTCAGTTTCAACGCCACATGCCACGATAGGTAAATGTACACGCTCATTCTTTAAACGCTCGACAAACTCACCGATTTTTTGCTTAACATCAACCATAGCCAAATCAGCGCTTTTGCCGTTAAGCAACGCGCCCATAGCTTGATCTATATCTTCACAGTGAACGACTTTCGCCCCGCGCTGCAACGCGATTTTCCCCGCTTGGGAGATATGTCCGTCTAGACGGCCTATTATCATTAATCTCATATAGTCTTCCTAATTTATCTTTCTTCGTCGTTATTTCGCTCCTAACGTATAAAAATACGCCTCGTCGCTTATGCCTAGTAGAAAAATAAATTAGTTTGACTAAGTCTTTCTAGTTTATCTTTCCAAGTTATTTTTTACGTAACTATCCCTTATCAATCAAAATAGCGAATACGCTGTGAGGGGGGGAGTAGGGAGTTTATCAGCATCTCTAAATTGCGGGGGTTTTCTTGGCTTATCATTGATAGAGCAGTTTTTAAAACCATTGTTTTTGCGGTAACATCATCGGCGGCGGTTTTCTCGATTTTTGCTGCAAGAGGAGCCATAACAACAGTTCCTAATATTGCGCCATAAAATGTTGTAAGCAAAGCCACAGCCATAGCCGGGCCGATAGTATCAGGGTTTTCAAGATTGGCGAGCATTTGAACAAGCCCAACTAATGTACCGATTAACCCCATAGCTGGCGCAACCTCTGAGGCGCGGCGTAATATACTGGCGGCGCGTTTTTGGCGTTCTTCTTCGACATCTATTTCTTGTTGTAATATGCGTTGCACATCTTGCACATTATATCCATCAATAACGATTCCCATGGCTTGTCGCAAGAAGGGCTCTTTTGTGGTTTCTTTCTCGTAATTAGAAAGATAGAGCAAGCCTTTTTTACGAGCAATAGTGGTAAGATCCATCATACTGGTGGCCAGAGCCGAAAAATTGCGAACAGGCCTGAATATTGATTTAGTTATAACGCCCATGGAGGGCAAAAGCTCCGCCCCTGTGTATGAGATGCTAGTAGCGGTCATCGTACCTAAAATAACAATTAAAACGGAAGGAAGGTTAAAGAATTTGGCATCGCTTTGCCCCATAGCAATTGCGCCGACAATTAACCCAAAAGAAAGCAAAAGCCCGAATATTGTTACAAGATCAGGTCTGGAAACCGCGCGAGGAACAGAGACATTAGGGATATTAGCATTTATATTTGCATCGGCACTCATATTTAAACATTATCCTTTTTATTCATATTTATGCACGCTCTGATTTTACAATTTCAGTCATTGTAATGCCGAGCCTATCTTCAACCACAACCACTTCGCCGCGGGCAACAAGGCGGTTGTTAACATAAATATCAATAGCTTCACCGACTTTTCTATCAAGCTCAATAACCGCGCCACGACCAAGTTTCAATAGCTGGCTAACCTGCATTGTTGAGCGTCCAAGAACCGCAGATACATTAACTGGAATATCATAAATAGCAGTAACATCTTCCGCCATGGCTTCGCCGATAGAGTATTGTTTACTATCATCGTTTTGAAGTTCCGGCGGCTCTGAAATTTCGTCAAGATCGAGGCTTTCCCCTGCTGCTGCGGGAGTTTCATCGAACATGTTATCGACTTCATCTTGATTGGTGTTCTCACCATTATCTGTTTCATCGGCCATCATATCTCTCCTGCTGCTTGATTACTATTATCTTGCTCATTATCCTTATCATCATGAACGCTAATGTCGCGCTCTGCAAGTGTCTCTTTCATTATGATAAAAGTTTTCTCGGCAATTGTTTGGCGGTTACATATAATGCCGCCACTAGGCCATAGAATATTACATTGGCTCTGTTTTAAATCATTATTAGCCCTTAAAGTAACTTTTTTGCCTAAGTCATCTTCCAGATCTTTTATATATGTTTCCAAATTTTGTAATATATCACCGTGCATCTCTATATTTATTTGCGTGGGCACATCATGCGCAGATATAGCGGTTTTAATAGCGGTTTTAAGCTCTTCTTCTCCGTGTTCTTGCGTGTAAAGCGGAAAAAGTTTTTTGATGATAAACAAACTAAGGTGAAGTGCTTCCCCCTCATATTGCGCCATACGATCATCTTCCGCTGCAAACAAAACGCTCATATCACGGTTTATCTTTTGTAGTAAATCAAGCGTTGCTTTATTTATTTTAGCTTCACTATCCTTAAAGCCTGCTCTTTGCCCAGCTTCATAAGCCTTAATTTTCTCCTCTTTTAGTTGTTTTTTAGAAAATTCAGGCAATGACTCAAGCTCATCCCCCTTCATACCCGCCAAAGGATTGTCATCGAACATGTTGTTGTCAAAAAGAAATCTATCTCCACCCATCTTTAGTCTTCCTAATTTATCTTTCTTCGTCGTTATCTCGCTCCTAACGTATTAAAATACGCCTCGTCGCTTATGCCTAGTAGAAAAATAAATTAGTTTGACTAGGTCTTCCTAATTTATCTTTCTTTGATGTTTACGCAATCATTTCATCATCGGTAGTACCTGTTGAAACTGTTATCTCCCCACGGCCTTCAAGGTCTTTTGTTACTGTTACGATATATTGCTGAGCCTCTTCAACATCTTTAAGCCTTACAGGCCCCATAGCTCCCATATCTTCCTTCATTATTTTGGCGGCGCGTTCTGACATATTGTCGAAGAACAGATCCTTTAATGTATCTGCCGCACCTTTTAGTGCTAATGGAAGTTTTTCTTTGTCGATCGCCCTGATAATAGTTTGCATAGAGGCGGGGTCTAGGCTTAACAGGTCTTCGAATGTGAACATTAAGCTGCGGATTTTTTCAGCAGATTCGGGAACATCTGCTTCCAATTGCTCCAAGAACCTACTTTCTATAGCGCGTTCCATATTGTTGAAAATCTCTGCTATAAGTTCATGAGAATCGCGACGCTGCGTTCTGGCCAAATTAGACATGAATTCTTTACGAAGGGTTTTTTCCACTTCTTCAAGGATTTCTTTTTGTACAGGCTCCATCTTGAGCATACGGTTAATAACTTCTAGTGCAAAGCCATCGGGCAATATTGCCAATACTCGTGCGGCATGTTCAGTTGATATCTTTGATAGTACTACGGCAACTGTTTGTGGGTATTCTTTTTGCAAAAATGTGGCAAGGATATCCTCGTTAACATTGCCAAGTTTTTCCCACATAGTGCGCCCAGCAGGGCCACGAATCTCCTCCATAATGACATCAATTTTTTCTTGAGAAAGCCCTGATTTGGTAAGCATACGCTCAGTTGAATCTTGTGATCCGACAAGGGTGTTGGTAGAGCTCATTTGTTCAGAAAAATCTATGAACAGGCGTTCTATAACGGTAGGTCCAATTTTACCTAAGCTGGAAATAATCTGTGATAACTCAAGTATTTCATCATCATCCATAAGCCCAAAAAGCTGTGATGTTTGTTCCTCACTAATGGATAGCAAGAAAATAGCCGCTTTTTCAGGGCCTGAAAGGGATCTGTAGTCATCTCTTACACGCATATTCATGAATATTAACTCTCCTGTGTCATCCAGCTTCTGATAACCGATACGGTCTCAGTTGGATAACTCTCAACTATTTGTTCGACTTTTTTAACCGTGGAGGCCTTAACTTTGCCTTCAATGCCTTGAATATTGATTAGATCTTCATCTTCTGCGGTCTCTTCTTCATAAGCGTTTGCGCCTATAGGCTGGCCATCTGCGCCGATTTGAACAGCAGATGTGGGCGGAGATAATGCTGGATTAGCAGGAGATGCGGATAGCAAATCTTGCTGTAATATATCATCAAGCCCAAGAGCTGGCTTAGGCATTTCCATGGTCATTAATTTGCCGACCATAGGCTGTAATACAAGGAGGACAACAAGAATAACCATGATAGCAATAACTATAATTTCAGCAGCATCAATCAGGCTTGTTTTTTCAAAACCAAAGATAAAGCGTTCATCAATTATTTCTTCAGAAGATTCGATTGTTGCAAATTGCAAATTGATAACTTCTAATGCATCACCGCGATCCTCGTTAAAGCCGATAGCTGTGCGGATTAACGAGGTTATCTTGTCCATTTCCTCTTGCGGGCGCGGCGCATAAGTTTTAACACCTTCTTCATCAGTGCTGTATTTACCATCAATAAGTACAGAAACATTGATTTTTTCAACTTTACCAGATTGATGAATGGTATTGCGTATGGTTTTGCTTATCTCGTAGTTTGTAACTTCTTCGTTACGGTTATTTTCTGCGTTAGGCCCTTGAGAGGCGAGTAAATCACCGCCAATACCAGGTAAATTATTACCAACCGACACATCACTAGATACAGATTCTCTTTCTGTTGAGCTTTCTTGAGTTGATTGAGTTGATCTTAAAACTTGACCTTCGGGATTATATATCTCTTCGTTTGTATTTACGCGATCAAAATCCATTTCGGCTGTAACAATAGCAGTTACTTTGCCGTAGCCAACAATTCGGCTTACTTGTTCCTCAATTTTATTTTTCAATCTTATTTCATAGTTCTTGCGTAAATCCTCAGTTTTGAGGGAAAGCATATCGTCACCCTCTGAGCCACCCTTTGCAAGTAAGTTACCATTACTGTCAATAACAGCCACGCTTCTTGATTTTAACCCAGGAACGGCAGAGGCGATGAGGGATTGAACCGATACTATTTGCTGGCGATCGACAACAGAGCCAGAATTAACGCCAAGAACCACGCTTGCGGAAGGGGGGCGCTGTTCACGGCTGAATTTTTGCCTTTGCGGAAGAACAATATGAACGCGCGCGCTTCTTATATTGTCTAAAGAACTAATTGTTCTAGCTAGCTCGCCCTCCAAAGCTCTTACCTGATTTATGTTTTGCACAAAATTAGTT
>JAMONE010000055.1 GCA_027066695.1 Micavibrio sp.
ATGAAAAAGCGTAAATAATAACAATATTATTTCTAAATAAAGCCCCTGGGATATTTAAATATCCCAGGGGCTTTATCTATGTGCATAACTACACAAGTACGCCTAATAAAAACACCCCAATGGTGGGGCAAAATTCAACGCACATAGTGGGTCAATTTTAAATGCGTCTTGACAGCTAGCTTCCACAAGTCGCAAAAAACAAGGGATATCATCAAAGCGGCAGGCTGCTTTGTATTGTTTTTACCACCTTACTCACCACATCTAAACCCCATAGAAAAACTCTGGGCAAACATTAAACGCGCATGGAAATATGATCTTTCGAATTCTTTAGAAAATATTCTTGTATCATCCGATTTTATTTGGAATTAGCTATAGAGATAAAAGCAACCCTATTTCATAAGGTTGACCATTGGCAAATATCTGAAAATCGAAGGCGAAACAATGGGTTAGATAAAAATCAAATGGAGCTTTCATATGCATAAATCCCTACCGGACAGTAGTGCAGCAAGCTACGGGGTACCTGTCATCTCGAACACGCTGGAGAGATCTTAAATGTTACAGCTTGATAAGATTTCTCCTCTTGCTATGCAATCGTTCGAAATGACACTGTATGGTTTTTAATTCAAGTTATTATCTCTGTGGTTAAAAATGCCCTCGCTGCAATTTCAGGGTCATCCGCCAGCGAAATAGAGCGCATCATCGCAACCCCGCTCGCCCCCGCTTTTATCACATTTGGCGCATTTTGCGCAGTTATACCGCCAATCCCGACAACGCAAACAGGCGAATCTTTGGCTAATTCAGCGAATCCTTCAATTCCGATCACCGCTTTATCAGGCTTGGTTAACGTCGGATAGCAAGGCCCTGTCCCGACATAGTCAATAATTTGCGCGTCAATCATAGAGTAATGTTCTTTTGTGAACGCCGTAACTCCCAATATAGCCGATTCCCCTATAATTTTACGAGCCTGAACCGCGCTCACATCACCTTGCCCAATATGCACACCGTCCGCACCAATTTTCGCGGCAAGCTCGGCGTAGTCATTAATGATAAAAGGAATAGCCGATTCGGCCAATATCTCTTGCAAGCTACGAGCCTGCGCCTCTATTTGCTCCAAATTCCCCGATTTATTACGAAACTGCACGCATGTAACCCCGCCCGCTACGGCCGAGCGCACAACATCCTCTATCGCCCTACCCCCACAAACCGACGGATCAGCGATAAAATATATGGATGGGTTGAAGTTATAGCGATATGTCATGGCGGCAATATATCACTATTTTTAAGCAAAATCAGTTATAAATATTACAAACTCAAAGCATCATCAATCAACGCATTTTGTTCGGCGTTATGGCGTGCGTTAGAGCCTGTAGCAGGTGAAGCGGAGCGTCTACGGCCAACATATTTTGCGCGAGTATATTTATGCTTCATCCCGATCAGAACTTCCTCGATAAATGGATCAATAAAGCTCCACGCGCCTTGGTTTTGTGGTTCTTCTTGCGCCCAAACAATCTCGGCGTTCTTAAATGGCTTAAGCTCTCCTGCCAGCGCAGCATCGGGGAATGGATATAACTGCTCCAAACGCAATATAGTAATATCCTTAATCCCGCGCTCCCTGCGCTCTTGCAAGAGATCATAATAAACTTTACCGCTGCATAAAACAACGCGCTTTATCTTATCATCCTTAACTAGCTCATCCTTATCATCATCCCAAAGGACACGATGGAATGTGCTGTCACCTGTGAACATATCAAGATCAGACACCGCCAATTTATGGCGCAGCAAAGATTTCGGCGACATAACAACAAGCGGTTTACGAAATTCACGATGCATCTGACGACGCAAAACATGGAAGTAATTTGCAGGCGTTGTGCAATTACATATCTGCCAGTTATCATCAGCACAAAGCTGTAAGAATCGCTCTGGCCGCGCGGATGAATGCTCTGGCCCTTGTCCCTCATAACCGTGTGGAAGCAATAAAACAAGCCCCGACATCCTAAGCCACTTACTCTCGCCCGAGGAGATAAACTGGTCAATAATTACTTGCGCACAGTTAGAGAAATCGCCAAACTGCGCCTCCCATATCGTTAAAGTTTTCGGATCAGCCAGCGAATAACCATACTCAAATCCAAGCACAGCCATTTCGGAAAGCGGGCTGTTATGAACCTCAAATTTAGGCTGAGCGTCCTTAATATGTTGCAAAGCGATATACTGGTCTTCATTTTCCTGATCGTGCCAAATCGCATGACGGTGCGAGAATGTACCGCGCCCGACATCTTGACCTGACAAACGAACTGCATAGCCCTCATCAAGCAACGACCCAAACGCCAAGCCTTCCGCCATTGACCAATCAAATCCTGTGCCAGTCTCTATCATTTTACCTTTAGTATTAACAATGCGGTTAAGCTTTTTATTAATTGCAAAACCATCAGGAACGGTTGTTATAACTGATCCGATACGTTTCAGATCTTTAACAGATTTAGAAGTCTTACCGCGCCGATCATCACCATAAGCAACCTTTAAACCCGACCATATTCCATCAAGGTAGTCCGCTTCATCTGGCTTATACTTATCAACGGCATCGAACGCCTCATCCATTTTAGCTTTAAAATCAGCATTTATCTGCTCAGACTCAAGCTCATCAATAACACCTTCCGCAATTAGCTGATTGGCATATTTAGAGCGCGTAGTTTCTTGGGTAGCTATCTTTTTATACATTAAGGGCTGGGTAAATGCTGGCTCATCACCTTCGTTATGGCCATAGCGACGATAGCAAAATATATCAAGAACAATATCTTTTTTGAATTTCTGGCGGAACTCAATCGCAACGCGCGCCGCGTGAACTACGCTTTCAGGGTCATCGCCATTCACATGAAAAATCGGCGCATCAAGCATCTTCGCCACATCCGTAGAATAAGGCCCCGAGCGCGAGAATTTCGGCATAGTAGTAAAGCCGATTTGGTTGTTAATCACAATATGTATTGTACCGCCAACGCGATAACCTGGCAATTCTGAAATCATAAAGGTTTCTGCGATAATCCCCTGCCCCGCAAAGGCTGCATCACCATGCAATAATAACGGCAACACCGCACCTGATTGAGAATCATCGCGCTGTATTTGCTTTGCGCGCACCTTGCCGATAACCACAGGATTTACAAACTCAAGATGAGACGGGTTCGCGGTCAATGATAGATGGATATTATTGCCATCAAAATCACGGTCACTCGACGTTCCCATATGGTATTTCACATCTCCCGATCCAGATACATCATCGGGCATTGATGATATGCCCTGAAACTCTGCAAACATCGTCGTAAACGGCTTACCCATGACATTAGCCAAAACATTTAAACGCCCGCGATGCGCCATGCCAATGACTATTTCTTCCATGCCAAGTTGACCGCCGCGCTTCATAATTTGC
>JAMONE010000056.1 GCA_027066695.1 Micavibrio sp.
GAGGGACGCTTTCAACCACGTAAGATATTATCAGGCTTGCGATATAAGGGGAGAACAGAAGTTCTTAAAGGCTTAAAAGATAATGATAATATAGTAGTTAGCGGTCAATTCTTAATCGATTCAGAGAGTGCATTGCGCGAGTCTTTCCGCAAAATGAAGCGCATGCAAACTGCGCTTATTGAGCTTAATATTGATGATGATCAAATGGCGATGATTGACCACCTTGTTGATGCTGCGCTTTATATTCATGCGGAGATAACGGCTGGACGTTCTCCTAATTATAAAATGATTATGCCTGCTCTGACGATTGGTGATCATTTAATCCCTGTCTTTCGCGGCAGCCAATTACAATTTGTATTAGAAGATGCAGAGCGCGCGCTTATTAAAGGCAAGGAAAGCCTTACGGATAAGGAATGGTTGGAAACTATGAATGAATTGGTAGTTGCCCTAAAGCCTTGGGTTTTAGAGGGGCAGCCCGATCATTATAAAGTCAAAGATGTGAATATTTATATGGATCATGAGGCAGGTAAATACTGGCTTCAAATAGGTGAAACTGCTCAAAACCCTTATGGCGAGGGAATGGCTATGAAGGTGGATAATACTGATGCAAAGTAATAACCAAGATAACAATTTATCCCACGATCCAACAAAATCATTTGTTGCTAAAGTCATAGAATGGTCGGTTAATAATCAGCTTTTGGTTGGTATGGCGATGATTGCTTTGCTGGTTGCTGGTATATTGGCTATCCAGAAAACTCCGCTGGACGCTATTCCTGATATGTCAGATACGCAAGTGATTATCCGCACTGAATTTGCAGGACAATCCCCGCAGATTATCGAGGATTTGGTGACTTATCCGTTATCTACCACTATGCTTGGTTTGCCGAAAACCAAGAATGTACGCGGGTTTTCGATGTTCGGCACATCCTTTGTTTATATCATATTCGAAGATGGTGTTGACCAATATTGGGCGCGTAGCCGCGTGATTGAGGCGTTGTCGAAAATCCAAGGCGATTTGCCCGCAAATGTAGTGCCGCAAATAGGCCCTGATGCGACTGGCGTTGGTTGGGTGTATCAATACGCGCTTATTGATAAGAGCGGAAAGCATGATTTATCCGAGCTACGATCTTTGCAAGACTGGTTCTTAAAATTCGAGCTGGCCACAGTTTCGGGCGTATCGGAAGTTGCCTCAGTCGGCGGATTTGTTAAAGAGTATCAAATATTGATAGACCCTAACCGCTTGCGGGCTTTCAATGTTCCATTAAAACGCCTTATGGAAGCCGTTAAAAATGCCAGTATGGACGCTGGTGGGCGCGTGATTGAAAAGGCTGAAATGGAGCTGATGATCCGCTCAAAAGGCTATGTCACCAATATAAACCAGCTTAAAAAGATTGTGCTTTATGCGCGTGACGGTACGCCTGTGAAATTATCGGATGTTGCGCGAGTAATCGAAGGCCCCGAGCTGCGGCGCGGTGTAACCGAGCTTAACGGTGAGGGCGAGGTTGTCTCGGGCGTTGTAATTATGCGCTCTGGTGAAAACGCACTTCATGTTATTGAAGGGATTAAAGAAAAGCTTGAAGAATTGCAGCATGGCTTACCCGAAGGTGTAGAGATTGTTCCTGTTTATGACCGCGCACCCTTAATTGAGGGAGCAGTTGAATATTTGGTGGAAAAGCTTATTGAAGAAGGTTTTGTAGTTCTATTTATCTCATTCATATTCTTGCTTCATGTGCGCTCTGCTTTTGTTGCTATTGTAACGCTTCCGCTTGGTATATTGGCGGCATTCATTGTTATGTCCGCGCAAGGCATTACGGCTAATATTATGTCGCTTAGCGGGATTGCTATTGCGATTGGCGCGATGGTTGATGCCTCTGTAGTGATGGTTGAAAATGCACATAGGAAGCTTTCCGATCTTGGAAAAGACGCTACTCGCGAGGAAAAAAATGTGGCTATCTTGCTCTCGACAAAAGAAGTCGGGCCAGGGCTGTTTTTCTCACTGCTTATTATTACCGTATCATTTTTACCAGTATTTGCGCTTACGGGGCAGTCATATAAATTATTTGCTCCCCTTGCTTTTACCAAGACTTACGCAATGGGTTTTGCTGCGATTTTTTCAATTACAATTGTGCCTGTTTTGATGCTCTGGCTTGTAAAGGGAAGAATCCGCAAAGAAGAGGAAAACCCGATTAATCGTTGGTTTATAAAGATGTATAAGCCGCTTTTAAATGCTGCGCTGAAAAAGAAATGGATAACTCTGGTTATTGCCGTTGCTTTACTTTTTTCTATGGTTTGGCCAATGGCAAAAACAGGCTCGGAGTTTATGCCTGCCCTTTATGAGGGTGAGCTGCTCTATATGCCGACAACGCTGCCTGGTGTTTCCATTACTAAAGCCAAGGAAATACTCCAGCAAACTAATCGCATGATAAAGCAAGTTCCTGAAGTGCATCATGTATTTGGCAAAGTAGGACGCGCTGATACCGCCACTGATCCTGCGCCTATATCGATGATTGAAACATGGGTAAAGCTTAAGCCTAAATCCGAATGGCGAAAAGGATTAGATGTTGACGCGCTTATCAAAGACCTTAATACCCGTGTGAAAATCCCAGGTGTGGTCAATAGTTGGGGCTATCCGATTAAAACACGTATGGATATGATTTCTACTGGCGTTCGCACTCCTATCGGCATCAAAATTGCGGGTGATGATCTCGATGTAATCGGGCGCATTGCGCTTGATGTTGAGGCAAGCATTAAGGATGTAGCGGGGACACGCTCGGCCTTTGCGGATCGTGTTACAGGCGGAAAATATCTTGAGATTGAGCCAAACAGGGATGAGCTAGCGCGACGCAATATTGATCTTGGAGTATTCCAAAATATTATAGGCACTGCACTTGGCGGTATGAAAATGGCCGAATCTATTCAAGGGCGCGAGCGTTATAATATCATGCTGCGCTATGATCGTCCGTTCCGCGAAGATCCTGAAGATTTATCCAATATCCTGATTCCAACGCCTCAAGGACAGCATATTCCGCTGGGTGAGCTTGCAAAGATTGAGTTTGTAGAAGGCCCGCCAATGATTAAGAGCGAGAATGCAAGGCTAACTGGCTGGGTGTTTGTGGATATTGAAGACATAGATATTGGTACTTACGTTAAAAATGCACAAAAAATTGTTGCGGAGAAAGTAGATCTTCCCGCAGGCTATGCTCTTATATGGTCAGGGCAGTTCGAACAAATGCTAGAAGCCAAAGCGCGTATGAATGTAGCAGTGCCTGCTGCGATATTCATTATCTTTACGCTTCTAATGTTGCATTTCGGGCGGATTGATCGCACATTTATTGTTATGCTTTCACTGCCGTTTGGGTTAATTGGCGGGGTATGGGC
>JAMONE010000057.1 GCA_027066695.1 Micavibrio sp.
TCCGCCATAAAGAGGGAGAAAATCCAACTCCTGATGATTTATGGGGCAAAACTATTGGCTTTATGCCCCGCACTACCTCACACGGATTTTTAATGCGGTTTTTAGAAAAAAATAACATCCCTAGGCACGCTGTAACGCTTAAGCCTATATCGCCCCAAGCAATGCCCAATGCATTACTACGCGGAGAAGTTGATGCTATAAGTGTCTGGGAGATCTTTACGCAAAATACAATAATAGCAATGCACGAGCTTGGAATTCCCTATACCCGCTTTAAAAACAATGGAATTTATGAGTCCGAAGTTGTTTTAGCAGTTACAAAACCGTTCTTGATAAAAAATAGAAATACCTGCATGAATATAATTTCTGCGCTAAAGGATGCTGAAAACTACCTCACTGATAATCCCGATAAAGCTAGCGCCCTTCTTCTAAATAAAATTGGCATTGATACAAATACTCTCAAAAATATAGACCCCGAAAAATATAAAAACGCATTAAAACGAACCACACCAAAATTAAAACCTGTTGGGCAAAGCTTCCTTGAGAATCTCGAGTTTTTAGGAAAATGGATTAGCGAAGAAGACACGCAGTTCAAAGGGCAGCCACTCCCCGATTATAGCGATTTTATAGATAATTCTCTATTTCCTTGACAAATTAGTCCCGCTTATGGTATTTTCTAATCATATAAATAATAAAGCACAGGTTTTAATGCCTGAAAGATAATATATAAGTCACGGGTTAATCCCGAAAGAGAGTACAAAATGTGCCAAATAAAAACGAAGAAAATGACTCTTGGAGTCTGTCTAGTGCTTTTAAAAAAGTAAATAAATTCATACTGACTGTTCCTGGACTTATGGGATTGCCATTCTATTTTATTGCCGCTGATGCTGCTGCAAAAGAGGTAGCTATAAACCCAGATGCCACGCTACTTGATGTAGGAGAGCGTTTTTATGGTGGTCTATATGATATAACAGTAGAAAATTTTATCCCAGGAACATCCTTCATATTAAGCGAAATTTTTAACGTTGCTGCCGATATAGCCGTTCCAGGCGCAGGAATGATTATGCAAGCCATTGGTTTAACAAATAATTTTGATTGGTAACTCCAATTAACCCTAATTATAGAATAATAATTTAAAGGAGAGCACAAATGAACCTTAATCTAACTTATCTTAAAGCACTAACATGCTTAAATGATAAGAATAATATAACCACTCCCAAAGAGCACCCTAGCAACATATATCAAATTGAAATAGATATTCCTCTTTCAACACCAGAAGAAGAATCTGCTATATATGAAATTATAGAAACGTTTCTTACAACAATAATTGGCCTAGACAAAAAAGATATGCAAGAGACTGACAAGCCTATGAAGGATGAATATAACACTGATATGATATCCCCTGATGATATAGGCAATTACGCTGTCAGAGCTAGCAGAACAAGAGCTACAATGACAGATTTTGCTGTTAATTTTTATAAAATAGATCCAAAAGAACACTTGGTTGGAAAATCAATTGGCCTGCAAATTTTCTTTACACCTGATGATTTTAAATGTTTTGAGTCTTGCCTACAACAAGAGTTAGAAAAATTCGAGCTCCAAAGGCCTAATCCTTTAGATCTATAAACCACCCTTGCGCAGCCATAAATAACCCTTTAATGATAGGGGCTATTAAAGGGAGTGCGCAGCTGTGAGCAAAGACGACGATAAAAAGATTATCCATTTTCCCAAAGTGGAAAAGCATAAAGCTTTGAAAAAACGTGCTGTGAAGGATGCGAAGAAAGCCGATAATGCGCAAAAGGCATTGGAAGATAAGTACCGCGCAGAATATAGAGCAGCGCGTGCCAAAGAGCTTAGCGGAGCGGCGAGGAGCAGCGCAGGCGGTAAAGTTCCTTTCATTAATTGGGATAAAATCCCACCTTTCACGCGCATAGCCATGGGAACGTTTTTGCTTGTGCAGATTATATTGTCATTTGTGTTAAGCTCGGCCAATAAAGTTGCTGTTATGTATTATTTCGGCTTTGTCCCTGCAATGTATACGGGCGGCGTTGATTGGAGCTGGAGCGCACTTATCTCGCCCTTTACCACACTTATAATTCATAGCGGCTGGATGCATTTAGGCTTTAACATGGTTATGATGTTGGCTATGGGTGTTTTTTTTGAGCGGCAATTCGGAGCAAAACGCACGTTCGTTTTCTTCATTTTATGCGGCATGGCTGGAAATGCTGCGTATTTCTTGCTTGATTTTGGCTCTACTGTGCCTGTAATTGGCGCGTCAGGCGCAATAAGTGGGCTGTTCGCAGTTGCTTTTACAATTATGATAGAGCGCGGCATGATGGGTCCTGAAATGCAAAAGCGCGGGGCTTTGCCATTTATTTTGCTATGGACAACAATAATTATTGCTCTAGGCCTAGTCAGTAGTGATACATCATGGCAATCTCATATCGGCGGCTTCCTCGGTGGGGTTGGGATATTCAATTTGTGGAAAAAAGGTGTGATAAGGTTTTAATGTCCCTTTTTTAGGTTTAAACCCTCCGTCTTCAGACGGATATTCGCCAGTTAAGATCGGAGATGACGGGATATATCTTGGCGTGATAAATTTATAGGCCTTAACCCTAAGCTCTAATGAACTGTTACTGGCTCAAGATTTCCTTGGCGCGTGGCAATTATTGCTTCATTAAGGCTATCCATAGTGGAAATTTCTGTTCCGTCTGCCGAATGGATTGAATAGATTATATCATCATTTTTCTGCACTGTTTTTATATATGCGATCTGCTGAAGGCCGAAATTTTTAAAATCTTGCATGGATAAGTTTTTCAGAGCTATTTTTGTTTTTTGACTTGTTGCAATCTGCCTGTCTGTCATTTTTATTCCCCCCTGTTTTTTATATTCAATAACACTATAAAACACTAAAATAGGTGTGTTTGTCAAAATTCATTTTTAAAAAAATTAACTTGACCTTTCTACATCGATGGCCTGTAGGTTGTTTTCATTCTTTTTTGGGCTGTTGATCTTTATTTTAACGGCGTTCGATTCTGGTATTATACGCTCTAAACTAATGTGTAGAAGGCCATTATCAAGATCAGCTCCGCGCACTTCTATTCCATCAGCAAGAACAAAGCTTTTTTGAAATTGCCGCGCTGCTATTCCGCGATGAAGATATATCCGATCACTCTCATCCATCTGTTTTCCACGTACAGTAAGCTGGTTTTGATCGGCCTCTACATCAAGCTCATCCATAGAAAAGCCCGCCACAGCAAGTGTGATACATAAACCATTATCACCGATTTGTTCTATATTATAAGGCGGATAGCCATCCGCGCCTGATTTGCGCATACGATCAATCGTTTTTTCGAAATCATCAAAACCCAAAAATAGCGGGCTATCGAATAAAGATAAACGTGTAGTCATTTTTTAAGCTCCTCCTAATGAGCGAGATTATAATTAATTCAATCTACTATATAAAAACCATGACCCGCACTTGCAGCGTCATTTGAACCACTATACAGTAATAATGTAGAAAATTTCAAGAAAACCTCAAGAATATATAAAAATGCAAAATAGCCAAAGTGGAAATGTAATATTCTATGTCCTGATAGTAGTTGCGCTATTGGCGGCATTATCCTATGCGGTAACGCAAAGCGGGCGCGGAAATGTCAGTGGTATAGGTAAGGAAAAAGCCAAAATATATGCTACAGAAATTATAGGGTATGGAAATATACTCTCTCAAGCCATATCACAAATACGCCTGCGCGGTTATAAAGACACAGAGATTAGCTTTGAGAACAGCAAAGTTGCAGGCTATGCTAATGCTAATTGCTATGATGATGGATGTGAGATATTTCATATAAATGGCGGAGCAATAAACTGGATATCGCCTTCATCAAATGCAAATGACGGAAGCGAATGGCTGTTTAGTGTTAATGGTGTAACAAATATAGGAACGACAAGTTTAGATTTGGTGATGATTTTGCCAAATATTGATATTGCAGTTTGCCAGCAGATTAATGAAAAACTACATGGCACAACAATAATTCCACAAGAAGAAGACTCCGTTACTTTAAGCAAATTCACAGGCACTTATTCAGGACTCGCCATATCTGACAGCGGCGCGGCTATGGATGGAAATAACGCCTATTGCTTTGAAGGCAATGTTGCGCCAGCCGCAGGGACATATCATTATTATCAAGTGCTAATCGCGCGTTAAATTTTTTTTAGGGTTTTATTCCCCGCAACTTGCTGCGCTTCTTGTCATTGCGAGGAGCATTAGCGACGCGGCAATCTAGTTGGTTTGGATTGCTTCACTGCGTTCGCAATGACGAGGTGGTGATACCCCGTAGCCTGATTGCGCGTTAAATCTTTTTCCAAATTGCGCCAGACGGCGTATCTTCAATCGCAATTCCCATCGCCAAAAGCTCATCCCTGATTTCATCCGACCTTGCGAAATCTTTATTGCTGCGGGCATCTGTGCGTTGGTGCAGCAAATCTTCGATGTGATCCGTATTGATATCATCACCTGTAACGCCGTACCCAAGCCAAATATCGGGATCATGCTGCAACAATCCAAGTAAATTTGCCGCAGCAATAAGTTGTGATTTAAGGGCAGCAGAGCGAGTTTCAACAGCCGTTTTTGCTAGCTCTGAAAGCGCAGCAATTGCCTTTGGTGTGTTAATATCATCGCATAATGCATCCATAAAACTATCAGGCAAGGCGGTATTATCGTCGATTTCTATATCTGCGATTTCGCGCAAATTTTGATAAAGATGATCTAGTGTTTTCTTTGATTGGGCTATGGAGCTATCCGTCCAATCTAAAGGCTGGCGATAATGCGCAGCAAGCAAAGTCATGCGCAGTGTTTCTCCCTCATGATCTTTAACCAAATCATGCGCAAGCACTACATTGCCAAGTGATTTCGACATTTTCTCGCCATTGACCGTAACAAAACCATTATGCACCCAATATTTCGAGAAAGAAGCCAAATCGCTTTCATCCCCGTTAGCGCAGCAGCTTTGCGCGATCTCATTCTCATGATGGGGAAATTTCAAATCCGCGCCGCCGCCATGAATATCAAATGGCAAGCCCAAATGCGCCGCTGCCATGGCAGAGCATTCAATATGCCAACCTGGGCGGCCATCTCCCCATGGGCTATTCCAGCTAGGTTTATCGCCTTTGCTTGGCTTCCATAGCACAAAATCCGCAGGATCACGCTTGTATGAAGCCACCTCCACACGTGCGCCAGCTATTTGCTCGCCGCGACTGCGTCCTGATAATCCGCCATATTCAGCAAAAGACGGTACATGAAATAATACATGGCCATCCGCTTCGTAGGCATGTTTTTTTTCTATCAAAACCTTGATGATATCAATCATACCCTCAATATGCGCGGTGGCTCGTGGCTGAATATCGGGGGCGATAACTCCTAGGCTCGCCATATCCTCGTTATAAATATCGGCATATTTCTTTGTTATAACATCAATTTTTTCACCGCTATCTTGCGCGGCCTTGATAATCTTATCATCAATATCGGTGATATTAGATACGTAAGTAACTTTTGGGTAAAGCCCGCGTAAAAGCCGTGATAGCACGTCAAACACCACTGCCATACGTGCATTTCCAATATGAGCATAGCTGTAAACCGTTGGGCCACAAGCATAAATCCGTATATGCGACGCATCAATAGGTTCAAAGACCTGCTTTTTGCGGGTCAAGGAATTATATAGTTTTAGCTCTGCCATATTAAAATATCCTTTAAGTGTCGCTTTTTACTGGAAAATACGGTAAATAAACGTTAATACCAACACTTAATTTGAGAATTTATAAATATGGCGCATATTATGCATAAACAAGAACTAATTATTCAAGATAATAAACCAAGCCGCGAAGAGGCGATGAAAGCTGTGGAAGTGCTTTTACGTTGGGCAGGTGAAGACCCAACCCGCGAAGGCTTGCTTGAAACGCCATCGCGCGTGGTTAAGGCTTATGAAGAGTTCTTCTCGGGCTATGATAAAGACGCATCTGCTGAGCTTAAAAAGACTTTCGAGGATATCAAAGGCTTTGATGATATGGTTTTGGTTAAGGATATTGACTTTGTATCCCACTGTGAACACCATTTAGTGCCGATATTGGGCAAGGCGCATGTTGCTTATTGGCCAGATGAAAAAGTAGTTGGTATCTCTAAACTTGCGCGCATTGTCGATATTTTTGGGCGCAGGCTAGTATCTCAAGAAAATATGACATGTAATATCTTGAACTGCATTAATGACACGCTAAAGCCTAAGGGCGTTGCCGTTTATATTGATGCAAACCACCAATGCATGTCTACGCGCGGGGTTAATAAAACGGGATCGTCTACTGTTACCTCGATGTTTAGCGGCATTTTCAAGAAAGATTTGGAAGTGCAACGACGCTTTCTGGACATGATCCGCTTTCAGGGGTAAGCTGTTCCCATGATAAGCTTCACACTTCCAAAATGGTATGATCTGCACACACATTTCCGTCAAGGTGATGTGTTGCCTGCTTATATACAAGCTCACCTTGATATGGGATGTGCTGGCGCACTTGCTATGCCAAACACAAAGCCACCAACGGCCATAGTTTTTGATAAAGACAAAAGCGAGTATTGGAGCATTGAACGCTATATGCGCGATCTTAGAAATGCTGGTGGGAGTAAGTTCCAAGAGCTGGTAGTGCCGCTATATCTAACGATAGATACCACTCCTGACATGATTATTGAGGGGGCGAAATCAGGTATTTTAAAGGCTTGCAAATATTACCCGCCCCACGGCACAACGGGCGCAGAATTTGGCGCACCTATTGATAAATATATTGAAAACGGTATTTTCACGGCAATGGAGGTGGCGGGCGTTATCTTATGTATTCACGGCGAAGAGCATGGGTTATCACCTGATAAATATTTCGATCGAAGCACAAATGCGGAGGAAATATTCTACTCCACTCATATGCCGATAATCCGCGATAAATTCCCTAAGCTAAAAATAGTGTGCGAGCATATAACAACTAAAACAGCCGTGGATTTTGTATCCGAAAGCAGTGATAAAGTGGCAGCCACCGTAACGCCGCAGCATCTCATCTATACCATAGGTGATCTTATACAAGGGCTTAAATACCATTTATTTTGTTTACCTGTTTTAAAGCATTGTGAAGATCGCAACGCACTGCAAGCGGCAGTCACCGCGCCTGATAACACCAAGTTTTTCGCAGGAACAGACAGCGCCCCGCACTCGATAAAGGCCACCAAATGCGGATGCGCGGCGGGATGCTTTACAGGCGGCATTGCACCGCAGCTCTATGCAATGAGCTTTGAGCTTGCGGGGGTGGATTTATCCGATCAAAAATCACAAGACATATTTAAGAATTTCCTATGCTTAAATGGTGCAAATTTTTATAACCTACCAATTCCGCAAGAAAATTTTACTTTGGTAAAACAAGCTAGCCCTCTTAAAGCTCTGAAAACCTCCAATGGTGAGGTTATGCCTTTGCCGCTTGGTCTTGGTATGGATATATTGCCATGGGCAATTCAGAATTAGATCAGCTATTACTTCTTAAGGTGCAGTATTTCATAAAGGAAAATGCTGATGCAGATGTGCGTCAGCTCGCACTTAAAAAGCCGCCAGATGCATCATGGAATTATGCATCTATAATGGATCAAATTAAAGTGCGTCAAAAAGCTAAAATCAAGTCATTTGAGCTATACGAAACGAACGGTATTATATTCCCGCCAAGTAATGTTTTTGAGCAAGCATCATCTTCCGCTTGTGCTATCTATAAAGCAAATTTAGTAACGGGCGTTTCGTTTGTTGATCTAACCGCTGGCGCGGGCATAGATGCCTATTATATATCCAAAAACTTTAAATCTGCTACATTGGTGGAGCGCGATAAAAACAGTGCGGATTTGCTGAAGCATAACATGGCTATACTTGCAAAGAATACCAGCATTTACCACGGTGATGCGCTGGACTTTTTGAAAACAGCAAACAGCGTTGATTTTATATTTATTGATCCGCAAAGACGCGAAAACAGCCGTAGGGGTATCTTTGATTTATCATCATGCTCGCCCGATGTAATTTCTTTGCTTTTGATGTTAAAAGATAAAACAAAAAAGCTGCTGATAAAAACTTCGCCTGTCCTTGATATTGAAAAAGCCATCACTGCATTAAAATATGTGACGCAGGTTCATGTGGTGCAGTGGCGCGGTGAGTGCAAAGAGGTTCTTTATTTACTGGATTTTGCATCTGTAATGAGCCTTGATGATATTATTATTAACGCCGTTAGTTTGGATGATGCTGGCGGCGTGCAGCAAAAATTCTCGTATAAATTTTCTGACGAGAAAATAGCGCAGCCAAAATATTCAATGCCACAAAAATATATTTTTGAACCCGCACCCGCATTTATGAAAGCGGGCGGCTTTAAATCCATGGCGGTGCAGCTTGATATTGATAAGATCAGTGTTAATGCTCACCTATATACAAAAAGCGCAATAGTAGAAAACTTCCCTGGTAAAATATATGAATTTATCGATATAAAACCCGCAAAGCCAAAGGGCTTGGGCATCAAAAAAGCAGACCTTACTTTACGTAATTTCCACGGAACGGTTCATGATTTAAAGAGGAAATTAAAAATATCCGATGGTGGAGAGCATAGAATATTCGCAACCACATTATGCAACAAAGATAAAAAACTTATCATTTGCAAGAAGATATAGATTGCTTTTAATTATAATTAAATCTGGATAATTCTTTAATTTATTACAAAATCTAAAGATCTTCTTAAGCATTAAAGATATATAATATAGTTGGAGTTTTGGGAGTTTTTTTGAAATTAATTATTTGATGAGTGTGTAGGGATGAATTCCTTGATAAAAACTAACATAGATAAATCTGGGGTTAGGCAAGATAAAGATGGTAAATCTGCGTCTGTTTTCCGCTCTATATTTACGTCTTCTCCAACACAAATGTGGAGCAGTAAGATAAGCTGGCGCATCGCGCTGGCGGCTTTTATAACAATATTGCTTGTGCAAACTTTAGTATTAAATCTTGGGGGAATTGAAAATTATCGCCAAGACCAGCTTTCCGCCTTAAAAGAGCAAGCTAGAGGCGCGATTGCTTCAATCATCGATACAAGTAGGCGGGATACAAAACATTCTCCGTTTGATGATAAACATGTGGCAAGATTGCTTCAAACGACTAATGTTACTGGGCTTTCAGTATATTCATACCAATATAGATTTATAAAAAACTATGGTAGCTACCCGCATCTTGCTGTTAAAGCAGGAGAAATTAATTCAACATATCGAAGTGATGATGGGGCAGTTTATGAAGTTATTTTAAAAGGTGCAGATATTCAAAGTACATTCATAATTGTGGTACAAATGAATTCATCTGCAATAGAGAGCAATATTAGAGCATATATTTTTGAGAGCATAAAAATACTCATAATATTATCACTGCTTGTAACTACTGTGCTAATGATTGCGCTTGGTAAGTGGTTGTTAGAGCCTATTTTATTTATGCATGCTGGCCTTATAGCTGCATTTAAAAATCCTGAAGAACCATCCATTACAAAGTCTCCTTATAACCCGTCAGATGAAATTGGCGCAGCCATTTTATTATCGCAAAAGCTCATAATGCAAAATGCAGAAAATATAAACCATCTTAAAAGTACGGCAGAGGATAAAATCCATAAGCTTGCATATTATGATAGCTTAACGGGCTTGCCAAACCGTGCTTTATTTATAAAAAATCTAGGGGATTGCTCTCATGCAGGTGATAACGAAACTGTAGAGCGTTTTGCCATTGTGACATTGGATTTGGATCACTTTAAGGATATAAATGATTCCATGGGGCATAATGTTGGTGATGCTATTTTACGCGCCGTTGGTAAAAGGCTGCGCTCTTCATTGCCTGATTCTGCAATGGTTTCCAGAACTGGTGAGGATGAATATGCGATTATGATGCCTCTATCGGGCAATAATTTAAATGCTCTTGATATTGCAGAGCGCGCTTTAGGGGTAATTCGCGCTGAGCCATTTAAGGTATTTAACGAGGAATTCCAAGTCCGCGCATCTGTTGGTGTGTCAACATTCCCAGATGATAGCGCAGAGCCTGATACGGTGTTGAAAAATGCAGATATTGCGCTTAATCGTGCAAAAGAAGAAGGCCGCGATACCATAAAAGAATATTCCGAAGATTTTGACCGCGCCGTGCAAGAGCGTTTTCAAATGCTTCGTGATTTACGTGATGCGCTTGAGCATGAGCAGCTAGAGCTTTATTTCCAACCGCAGCTTTGCCTTAAAACTGGTGCAATTATTGGCGCAGAAGCATTGCTTCGTTGGTGGAAGCCAGATAACAGCAAAAATGGCGGTCAGTTTATCTCTCCTGCTGATTTCATTCCTGTTGCCGAGCAATCAGGGCTAATCGTTCCTATCGGAAAATGGGTGATGGAAAAAGCATGCCGCACCGCGCAATATTGCAAAGAAGAGCACGGCATTGATATTCGCTTTGCGATCAATGTGTCGGGTAATCAATTTGTGCATGGTGACATATGCAAAGACCTTGCAAATATACTCGAAGAAACAAAACTCAACCCCCATATGGTAGAGCTTGAAGTTACCGAAAGTGTGTTTATGGATGATATTGAACATACTGTTTATATATTAAGCAATCTACATGCACTGGGCGTGGAGCTTGCGATTGATGATTTCGGCACTGGGTATTCATCCCTATCATATTTAAGTCAATTCCCGATTGATCGTTTGAAAATTGATCAATCCTTTATCAGAAATGCGCTAAATGATAATGAGAATGCCTCGATTGCCAAAACAATTATCAGCCTAGGCCATTCACTTAATCTGAAAGTTATTGCCGAGGGTGTGGAAACAAAAGAGCATGAGCAATTCCTGCTAGATCATGATTGCGACGAAGTCCAAGGATTCCGCTATTCCCGCCCTGTTCCAGTCAATGAGTTTATTGAATTTGTTCGTGATTATAACGGTGATTTAAGCAGCTTTGAATCATAAAGCATTTGCTCTTCATCATATATAAGTGTAATCAAAAGCTATGAAATCAGATATATATTTAAACAGCTTAGCCTCCAAAAAATGCAGTGCCTTAAACGGATCGGCGCGTATTCCAGGTGATAAATCCATCTCGCATCGCTCTATCATGTTTGGCTCTTTGGCGATTGGCGAGACAATCATTAGTGGCTTGCTAGAGGGTGAAGATGTCCTCCATACAGCCGAAGCTATGCGCGCAATGGGCGCGAAAATCTATAACAGCGATGACGGCCTATGGCATATTTACGGCGTTGGTATTGGTGGATTGCAAGAGCCTAGCCAAGTGCTTGAAATGGGCAATAGCGGCACTTCAACGCGTTTGCTTATGGGGCTTGTTGGCGGGCATAATATTACGGCTACTTTTGCGGGGGATGCATCCCTTACAAAACGTCCAATGGGCAGGGTTATCAAGCCATTAGAGATGATGGGAGCAACCTTCTTATCGCGCTCAAACGGGCGTTTGCCATTAACGGTTAAGGGTGCGGAAAACACTCTGCCAATCGAATATAAGCTGCCCGTAGCCTCGGCGCAGGTGAAATCAGCGATAATGCTTGCAGGGTTAAATGCCGCTGGTCGCACTACAATTATCGAAGATCACCCAACGCGCGATCACAGCGAAAATATGCTTAGAGCTTTCGGCGTTGACGTGGAAGTAGAAGAGCTGGAAGGCGGTGCGCGCGCTATCCATATCCAAGGCCAGCAAGAGCTTAAGGGCTGCGCTATTGATGTGCCAAGCGATCCAAGCTCGGCGGCGTTTGCTGTTGTTGCTGCGCTTATTGTCAATGGCTCGGAAGTAACCTTGAACAATGTTTGTATCAATGAAACCCGTATCGGGCTTTATACGACATTGATTGAAATGGGCGCGGATATCGAATTCAAAAATAAACGCATACAAGGCGGAGAGCCAGTTGCAGATATTCATGTTAAAGGTGCAGGATCATTAAAAGGCATAGAAGTCCCGCAAAGCCGCGTCCCTTCTATGATTGATGAGTTCCCTATATTGGCTGTGGCCGCCGCTTGTGCGAGTGGCACTACCAAAATGAGCGGCCTTAAAGAATTAAGAGTAAAGGAAAGTGATCGTCTGCTTATGATGTATGAAGGCCTGAAAGCCTGCGGAATTTCTTTAAATATGGGTGAAGACAGCCTGACTATAAATAGTAATGGTGGCGGATGTATGGGCGGCGCATGCGTAGAAACCGCGCTTGATCACCGCATAGCCATGAGCTTTTTGGTGCTTGGATGCGTATCGAAAGAACCTATTGAAATTGATGATGGTGAGCCAATAAAAACTAGCTTCCCGAATTTCATTGAACTTATGAATGATTTGGGCGCGGATATCGGTTAATGTTCACGATATGTTTCACGTGAAACATTGTTATTGACCATGGAAGCGAGCGTGTCATTTCAGCCACAGGCTATAAGATCATTGGGTGATGGGAAAATAAATAAATATTTTTTGCTTTTTTTGCAAAAAAGAGCTTGATTTATATGTACAGAAAAGACTATAAAACCTCACGCCTTTTGCGGCATCGCATATGTCCCGTTCGTCTAGAGGCCTAGGACACCGCCCTTTCACGGCGGCAACACGGGTTCGAATCCCGTACGGGATACCAATTATTTGTACACAGAAGTCCAATACACTCCAAAAACAGTCCTGTAAGGGGCTTTTTTATTGGATATTCATCTTATGTTGTCCATTTGATCTCATTCACATCCTAGAAAATTTGTAGTACCGTTTGTGGTATCTAGAAAAATACTAACTGGGAGGTACCACAAATGAAGCTTACAGACATCAAATGTAAAAATGCGAAGCCATTGGATGCACCGTCAAATTCACCAAGGAAATTAGCCGATGGGGGTGGTCTTTATCTATGGGTTATGCCCAATGGTAAGAAATATTGGCGACATCGTTATAAGGATATACGCGGTAAGTACCGAGAACTTGCAATTGGTGTATATCCCGAAATATCCCTACTGGATGCACGAGAAGCTACAAGAAAAGCTCGGGCAATGCTTAGAGACGGCGTTGATCCTAACAGACAAAAGAAAGATATCAAGATCCAAAGGCAACAAGAAGCAGGCAATACCTTTGAGCTTATTGCGCGTGAATGGCATACACATAAAAAATCTGAGTGGACAGAAGAACATGCTAAAAGGATCCTTGATAGGCTCGAGAAAGATGTCTTTCCTGTTATTGGTTGCCGCCCTATCAAGGAGGTAACGCATACTCATTTGCTGGATCTAGCTAAAAAGGTTCAAGAGCGAGGAGCAAATGAATTAGCAAAACGTATCATACAACTGAGTGTTCATATCTTTCAGTTTGCAGTAATCACCGAAAGAGCTGATAAAAACATAGCTATCGACCTAAAAGGTTTAATTAAGCCTAAACCTACAAAACACTTTGCATCGATTGAGGCAAAGGACTTACCTGATTTTTTAAGGGCTTTACGTTCAAACCAAGCCCGTCTATTCCGCCAAACACAATTGGCTGTTGAATTGCTTATGCTAACCTTTGTGCGTACCAATGAGCTTATAAAAGCCGAATGGGATGAATTCGATTTTGAAGAGAAGCAATGGATCATTCCAGCAAAGCGTATGAAAATGAACCGCGATCATATAGTACCATTGAGTGATCAGACAATTTTTATCCTTAATGAGCTTAAGGAATTGCATAAGCACCCGACATTTGTTTTCCCGAGCCAGATTAATCGCAACAATCATATGAGCAATAACACGATTCTGATGGCGTTAAAACGCATGGGGTATCAGGGTAAGATGACTGGGCATGGCTTTCGCGCTCTTGCGATGAGCACGATTATGGAACGTCTAGGGTATCGTCATGAAGTTCCGGATTTACAGCTTGCACATGCCAAGAAGGGAGATGTAGCCCGAGCCTATGATCGAGCACAGTTTATGGACGAACGCATAGTGATGATGCAGGAATGGGCGGATTATCTGGACGCTATTTATAAGACTGGCGAAGTTGTTCCGTTTAGGAGGATTGGTTGATGACCAATACCGCAAAAAGAAATATTACTATGCCTCAAACATTTGAGAAGCAAGAAAGCGCTTTTATTAGTGATGTAAGTTTTAAGGAAATTGAAGAAGAGTTTTCTATTTTTTTGTCCCAAAGTGTGCGTTTGGAAGTGAAACAGGCGTTGAGTTTATATGCTTTGGTCAGGGATATTGAGCGCTCAGGGATAAGTGTGTCTGATTTGGTTTCTGAGCTATTGGCTCATCTTAAAAACCTAGATGCATTTTTAGAGTTTTTTGTGCTTGCAGACAGGGGAGATAATAATCAAAGAAAAACTAGATCTTATCTTTTGAAGTATCAAGATAAGACAAATTCTCAAGTGCCTTTGGCTCGATTAACTACAGCGCCTTTGAAGCAATATAGGAGTTTACTGTGCAATGTACTGTTTGAACTTAATGATAAGGCTGGAATTGATGGTAGGTCTAAGAATGTTGGGTTTCAAACTCTTTTGAGGTTGCTCATTCCTATTCACAATAATGTTATGGCCGAGAATAATCGCTTGAGGCTAAAAAAAGCAGAGTTTCTAATATTCTTATTTAGCCGCATTGCTCCAGCTTATCGTCCAAAGCAGGGATTTGACTATACCTCAGAAGATGCTCTTAATAAAAAAACTCAGAGGATGTCAGCTAAAATAAGAGGACAAAAATAAATAAGATATTCTAAGTTTTGTCCGGCGAAACTCCTATGTTACCTGCTGTAGGATTTCTTTGTAACTTAATAAACAAAGGAATATGCAAATGAATGACGTGCAAACATTACCTGAAACAGGATTTCTAAGATTGCCTGAGGTTTTAAAATTTATCCCTGTAAGCAAATCGACGTTTTGGGCGGGTATTAAAACCGGGCGCTTTCCAAAACCTCAGAAAATTTCTCCGCGTATCACGGTGTGGAGAGCTGAGGATATTTGATGTGCCCCTAGATTTGTAGACACCTTATTGCTTCGAATTGTGTTGTTGCTCAAAATTTATAGGCGACAACATATTGTTGTTACCATGTTTTCTTTTAGGATTATAGAACATTTCTATATAATCA
>JAMONE010000058.1 GCA_027066695.1 Micavibrio sp.
ATATGGGCAAAGAAGGCGCGATGGACGATGTTATGGCGCAAATGCAAGAAGCCCTTAAAGGCATGGATGATAAATCTCCAAAGGAAAAATTTGAGAAAGCCAAAAATACAGAAATAGCAAAAAAAGCTGTAGCAGATATGAAAGCTGATATAGACAAGCCTGCTGCTGATAAAGAACTTAAAGACCTTGGCGGTAAAGACGGTAGTGCGGTTACTTATAATATTAACAAAGAACCAGATCAACTTATTGGTTCTAATGTTATGGATAATGGTGCATCTGTTGCAGGGGTATTTAATAATAATACAACGGCCATTGGTAGTTTGTTTAATTCCAGAGAAGGCCTCGCACCAGCAGTCACCGATCCAATGTTCGATATAAATCAACCTGCTGCAAATGCTGATCAATATTCAATGAGTGCTTAGAGGCTGTTAATCAGAAATGACAGATAATGGGTTAATTACTGGCTCTGACGGGTTAAAGCGATGTTTTTGGTGCGGAAGTGACGATCAATATATACGCTATCATGATGAAGAGTGGGGAAAGCCTGTCCATGATGATATTCGCCTATTTGAAAAAATCTGCCTTGAAGGTTTTCAAGCGGGGTTAAGCTGGCTAACTATTTTGCGTAAACGCGAGAATTTCCGCGCGGCGTTTGATGGCTTTGATTTCACAAAAATCGCTGAATATGATGATGATAAAGTGAATCTCTTGCTGGCGGATAAGGCAATAGTGCGCCACCGCGGCAAGATCGAAGCCACTATTAATAACGCTAATCGCGCATTAGAATTAATTGAGGAAAAGGGCTCGTTAAGTAATTATTTTTGGAGCTTTAAGCCACCCGCAACCGCTCGCCCGCAGGTAATTACATATGATATATTAATGCATATGTCCAAATCACCTGAATCTATTGCTCTATCCAAGGACTTAAAAAATAGAGGCTGGAAATTTGTCGGCGCAACAACAGCTTACGCCTTTATGCAAGCCATGGGCATGGTTAATGATCATATTGAGGACTGCTGTAAGCACAGCGTAGCGTGAAGAACCTCGTCGCAAGCAGCATGACTGTCTGATAAAAATTCCTACATATATATATCGGTTAGTTATTTTATGCGGCTCTGCCATCGGGGCGGGCGCTGGCTAGAACTGGCGTATATATTACCAAATATAGAGCAAAGCAAATGCTCCAAAGTCCAGCAGAGCTGATTATCCAGTAGGTGCTTAAATCGGGTAGTATTATTGGCCCGAAAACGCGTATAACGGCCATTACTTGCATTAGGGAGAAAATAATTAACGTTGTTTTTGTTGCTATTAGGCTGCGCCCTGTATGGCCTAATGCAACGCGAACTATCATTCCTATGGTCATTGAGCCAATTGCCCCTGCGGTAAAGGCATGAATGACCAAATAAACGGGAAGCACGCCAAGTCCTGATAATCCAAGCAATATTAAGCCAATAATCAACCAGACAAAGCCCGCATGTAAAATCCATAACATTGGGTCTATTAATGCTTTTAAGCTGTGATAGCGGCTTAGCCTGATAATATGAATTATTGCTGATATGAAAGCTGCGGCGGATAGAAATATGCTTTGTGGTGCGAAAACCAGACAAATTGCGGTTACAATGAGGGATAGCAGTGCAGCAACATCAAGCTTAGGCTGCGGCGTTTGGAATAGTTTCTCCCCCCGCTGGCGAAGCGCAGCAACGGTAAATGCAGGGATAATACGTCCACCGATAAGTGATATCATAATCATAACCATCATAATGGCGACATATAATGCTGATTTACTTTCCAATATAAAAAAGCTGATTTGCAGCGCAGACAAGCAACTAAGTATAGCTAGGAATACAAAATTACGTTTGTTCCAGCTTTTTAGTAAGGGGATGGATAAGGTAATTGCGATTGAAGGAATAAAGGCGCAGGCCACTATATAAATTAGCCAATTAGGTAAGCCCATATCGAAATTCACAACAATGCGCCCTGAAATCCATATCAAACATAGCGCAAATAAATGAGCTTGCCGCGCTGGTGCGCTGCCTGTCCAGTTAGCTACGGCGGTTAATAAAAACCCTGCAATAATTGCAATCGTATAGCCATAAAGCATTTCATGAGCATGCCATAGCATAGAGTTATCGAGTAAGAAGCTTGGCGGAGATATAAGCCCAGCATAAACGCTGCCCCAAATAAATATCATTATAAAGCTGTAAGCCGCGCCAAGGAAAAAGAATGGCCGAAAGCCACGCCCTAGAAATGGGTGATTAAATATATCAAATTGCTTTGGCATGTTGGTTTTCTTGTCTTTCAAAATATGGATCGAAACATGATGCTACTATGCGGGTAAAGGGTTTGCCTGTATCTGTTATTTTAAGATGCATTCCACTTATAACTATCAAACCATCTTTTTCAAGAGTTTTTAAGCTGTTCAACGAATTACCAAGGACATCTTTATAATTTCCAAGATCAACTTCAAAATTGCACATAAGCCCTTCAATTAAGCGGCTTATTATTTGATCATTATCGCTAAGCGTACAGCCGCGCTGCACAGGAAATTTGCCATCATTAATATCACTGCGATAGGCAACGGGATCTAGTGTATTTTGCGCATAAGCAGTTTTAAAGCTGGAGATAGAGGAATGGCCAAAGCCGATTATAGCCTCGGAAATATCAGTGGTATAGCCTTGGAAGTTACGTTTTAAACGCCCCTGACTTTGCGCTATAGCCAAGCTATCGTCATTGCGGGCGTAATGATCTGTTCCTATTGCTTTATAGTTATTGCTTGTTAAAACCTGATCCACCGCTTCGTTCATTAAAAAACGCTCTAGCCCGTCTGCCATAGGGTATTTTTCAAGTAATTTTTGGTGCTTTTTCATCCATGGTACATGGGCATAGGGGAAAACCGCCAAACGATTAGGTGACAGTGAAGCCGCAAGCTCTGCTGTTTGTGTAACCGTTTCAATGCTTTGATTAGGTAGGCCGATTATAAGGTCAAAATTAATTTTGTTAATGCCATGATTATGCAGATTTTTGACGCATTTCTCAACTTGAGAAAAGGGCTGTATACGGTTAATAGCCGTTTGAACCTCATGGTTAAAATCCTGCACGCCAAGTGATACTCTGGTTACGCCGATATCAGCGAAACAATTAATCATTTTATCATCAAGATATCTTGGGTCAGATTCTATATCTATTTGAGTTTGGCTGGATACATCAAAAAATTCGGATATTTTGTTAATGATTTTCTTCAAATCATGGGGCTTTAAATAATTAGGTGATCCACCGCCAAAATGCAGCAAATTAACAGGCAGCTTATTGGTAGTCGCGCCGCCAACTAAAGCAATCTCGGATAGAAGCAGCTTTATATATGACTCCACAGGTGAATAATTATTCAAAATCTTTGTATTACATCCGCAATAAAGGCATAGCTCATGGCAAAACGGGATATGCACATATAGTGATACAGCTTTTGAAGCGGGCAGGCCGCCGAGCAAATCAGCATAGTCATCTTGCGATATATCTTGCGTAAAATGCGTTGCAGGCGGGAAGCTGGTATAGCGCGGAACAGAGTAATTATACTTATCCAAAAGCGCATTTATATTGTCTATATTTTTCATGGTGAAGACTTTAGCATTAAATTTAATGACTTATCACTATAAATAGCTTAAAAAACAAACCCATGACAAGGAATAAAGTTAAACGATCAGAACTTTTGATGCCTGCTGGCTCACTAGAACGCTTAAAAGTTGGTGTGCTTTACGGCGCGGATGCGGTGTATCTTGGTACGCCTGACATGTCGCTACGCACGAAATCTAAATTTTCGCTGGAAGATGTCAAAGAAGGCATAAAATTTGCGCATGAACATGGTGTACGTGTTTATTTGACGCTTAATTTATTTACTCATAATAAAGATATTCCCAAGATTGATGCCTATATTGAAACGTTGCGGGATATAAAACCTGATGGTATTATTATTGCTGATCCAGGTGTGTTTGCTTATGTTCAAGAACGCGTACCAGAGTTTAACTTGCATATCTCAACGCAAGCAAATGTTTGTTCGTGGATTACGGTGGATTTCTGGAAGAAGCAAGGCGCAGAGCTTGTGGTGCTTGCGCGTGAGGTTACTTTTAGCGAGCTAGAGGAAATCCGTGAGCGTTGCCCAGATGTAAAATTAGAAACCTTTGTTCATGGCGCGATGTGCATGACCTATTCAGGGCGTTGCTTGCTATCTAATTTTATGGCTGAGCGCGGCGCGAATCAAGGCAATTGCGCGAATAGTTGTCGATGGCAATATAAGGTTCAGTTGCGTCTTAATGATGGCTCGCTTAAGGAATTAAAACTTTCGGAAGAAAATATGGAGCTGTTTGAATTTGTCCTTGAAGAAGGCCATCGCCCTGGTGATCTTATGCCTATCGAAGAAGATTCTCGCGGCTCTTATATATTGAATTCAAAAGATATGTGCATGATGCCAAAGCTTGATGATTATTTGCGCATAGGCGTTGATAGCTTGAAAATCGAGGGGCGCAACAAAAGCCCATATTACATGGCTGTAGTCGCTGGCGCATATCGCAATGCTATTGATGATTACTATAAAGACCCTGAAGGCTGGAATCCTAAAACTTATATGCGCGAGCTGGAGACCGTTGGAAATCGCGGTTACACGTTTGCTTTCCATGATGGGCGGCTAAAGAATTACTCGCATAATTACGAGAATACAAAGACCATGGCTTCATGGGAATATGCAGGAATTATCCGCGAAGTAAATGATAATGGTTTTGTGATCGAGGTTAAGAATCGCCTTATGGAAGGTGAGGTTTTAGAATTTCTCTCGCCTATCACAAGGCAAAATGTTTTGCTGCGCATGTATGAATTCGATGTTACAGGCTTTAGCGAGCCGCAAAAAGTGGTTCACGCCGCGCCGAAGAAATTTCTACGCATTCCTTTTGCTTTGTTTGGGCATGAAAATATAGAAGATCTAAAGAAGAATTTTCCGCCATTTTCTATTATTCGCAGAGAGACTTCTTTGACCGAGGAAGAATGGCAACGCATAAAGCTTGATCGCTTAAGCCAGAAAATTGAGCTAGGCGAGGCTTCAGAAGAAAAATATCCGCAGCGTGTTGAAAAGTTACGTGAAACTATTAGTGAAGAGATAATGGAGCGACGATCCAAAACCTCTCGCTTTGGCGTAGAGGGTTGTTGTGGCAAGGGCTGTAACGGATGTTTAATGTTTTGGAATGACCAGCAATACGAGAAGGCTCGCGGGCTATTAGCCAAAAAGAAACATGGCGAATTGCTTGAGCGTGATATGCGCGATAAGGGGTAGAGGCTTTTATAAAAAGTTCACCAAACTTAAGTTCTGCGTCATAGCTGTGACGCGGTAGGATGCTTCTAGCTGTGTTTGCAAAGTTGTTAGTCTGACTGCAACTTCATTAACATCAACATCTTCAACATTACTTACCGTACTTTGTAGTAAATTTTTTTGATCTAAATGAGATTTTTCTGTTTCTATCATTTGTACACGAACTGTCTCCACTTTAAATCGAATTTGATCAATATCATCAATTGATTGCGAGATCATTGTTGACATAGCATTGTATAGTTTGAAAAAGTTTTCTTCCTGCTCTTTTGCTGTTGCACCTGGTGCGCCTTTAACATCTGGAACTGCGGGATATCCACCGCTTTCATATACATCAACAATTGGTGGTAAGTTTTCATTCTTCATAACAGCAAGTGCTACCATCATATTTCTTAGGCTGTCTTCATTGGCTAAAGTTGTATATTTAAATTCAGAATTTTCATCCGCGCGAACAAAAACATCACCAGCAGTATTATTGCTTAATGATGCAGAATAGCCAATTGCTGTATCTGTTATAGCATCAGCATTACCTTCAAGTGCTGTTCCATCTTGAATATCTGCGATTAATTCATCTGTCGTAATTGTACCGTTTTTCCAGCTTGTAATAAGAGTATTAAGCGATGCATCTAGTGTGCCTGTATCGGTAAAGGGGCGTTCGAGAATGTCTGCTCCTGCAAATAAATAACGATCGCCTTCTTTAGAATTAAGAAGCTCACCAAGAAAGCCAAATAAATTTTCAGCATGATTGATAACGCTTTGAAAATCAGCATCAAGTTTAGTTGATGTGTTTCCCATAATTACACTCTCAATCTCCGTTGTTGCAGGATCATCATAAAGTACGTTTTCACCCATTTGATGATGGCCTTCTTGTACGAAGCCAACTAATGTGTCGGAAAAATTATTTGATTGTTCTTGAAATTCTTCAATTGTTGTAATAGTAAGCCCTAAAGTTGTATTTGCGCGTGCTATATTATTTGTGTAAACCTCGATAGATGATAGCTCTGTGCGAGAGCGAACAGAGGTAAGGGCATCTGTATTTAGGCCTGAATAAAATTGTGTTTTTTTGCCTGTAGACATTTGCATTGAAAGATTGGAGAACATCAAATTTTGTGAATTAAGACTCTCTATTTGCCTTAATGCTTGCCCTAATGTCGATATACCTGTCATTTTAATTCCTTTCTAAAAACTGTTATATGATGCTTAATAATTCTTTAAATGTTTCGTTAACTACGTTAAGAACACGTGCAGAAGCAGAATATGCTGTTTGTACAACAATTAAATGCCCTAACTCTTCATCAATATTAACGCCTGATTCGTTTAAAAGCTGTTGTTGTAATAGTCCTTTAAGAGATTTTGCATCTTCATGACGTGAATTTATTAATGCCAATTCTTGCGCGATTTCATTTACAATTTTTTGGGCGTAATCATTAAGTGTTAGTGATGATCCGATTTCTGTCTTTACGGCTGCACTTGGCCCTAATAGTTCAGATCTAAATGAAACAAAAGATCCGCTGCCCGCTTCGGTTTCTGATTGATAAAGCACATCAATAATGGGTGATTGATTTTCAATAACGCCGGCGGCTATTACTTCATATGTACCAAATAAGGATTGGGCGATATTAACACCATTATCTATTGATGTGCGCCCCGTAGCTGTTCCGCCAAGAGAGGCACTATTTGTTGTGAAAGGCCCGCCAGTAATGGTTAAATCACCGCCAAAATCTGGATTATTAAAGTCATTGCCTGGGCGCATTGATAAAAATCCATTGGCATCTATTTGAACGGCTAATTCATTAATAGCATTTAATTTAGCAAGAAGCTCTACTTCTGTATCATTGGGATCAATTGTAACTCTTACAGGTTGGTTATTGCCGATTTTAATATCAAAATAAGGATCTTGAGCCTCTGATAGAGCGGTGCTAAGTCCTAAAAAAGCAAATCCTTGGGTGGATAATGGCTCAACTGCGCTATTTGCGATTTCTATGTTGCTTGCGCTGTTAATGACTAGCTCTCCATCAGAGCCAATCGAGACGGACGCGCCAAAATCTGCTACTGCTCCTGCCCAATCTGCATCAAGAGCGATATGGTCGATAAGATCTTGAGCCGCGCTAGTTCCTGTTGATGCGACTGTTCTTAAATCTATTTCTATATCATAAGGGCCACCGCCAAAATCAGGATCATCAAAGCGTAATATAAATGTATCAGTTTCAGTCGCGCCAGAGCCAAAAACATCAGTTCCCCCTGCGGTTATAATATCAGCAATACTTGCATAATTACTAAGGCTTAAACCGCTAGATACCTGATTTGTAGAATCTAATCCTAGCCAATCTTGCAGTGTTGTTCCACCAGTTGCGGCGGCTCTTATATCAACGGAGGTTGCGGTATCGCTATTTGTTAACATTTGATAGTCAATATCACCAAATGTATATTCGATTACGCGGCGAATAATATCATTAGCACCACTTTGTATAGTGCCCCCATATGTACCTGTTTGTAACAATGATTGATCTGATATTACTGCGCTGTTAACCTGAATTTGTGAAGCAAAACCAACATATGTAACGGCGGTTTCGGGGTCGGTAGAGGTATCGGGCGGTGCGTCAGAAGGAAGTGTTCCCGATGCATCGGTAAATAAACGCAAGCCTTGCGCATCAAATCGTGATGCGAGCTTATGAGCAAGCTCATCTAATTGCGCGATTTGTTTTGGAAAAGTATCATCACGAAGCTTAATTAGGCCACCGATAGTTCCACCTAAATTTTCTTCCGTGATATCAACAGCTCCTGCCGTTTTGGTAGGATCACCGACAAAAAGCCCTGCTACTGAATCAGGGTAGAAAGATGCAGCAGATATTGCGCCTGGTCTAAATACTATTTTAGCGGCTACGTCAGAGGCAAGCTCAACTCCTGAGGAGGTTTGAACAACTAACATACCATCACCGCGGGAAAATGTACTAACTCCCATTAATTCAGAAAGTTCCTTTATGGATTGATCTCGACTATCTTCAGGTCCGGCAACAGTTCTGCCAGATGCTTTTGAAAAACGAATTTCAGAATTTAATTCTGCTATTCTTTCAAGTAAATCATTAATGCTTTGAATTACTATTTCAGCTTCACTTTGGGCATCATTACGAAGTCTTTCATAGTAGCTGGATAAATCATTAATTTTTTCCGCAGTATCTTGCGCTTGATCTACCACATCTGTAAGTAAAAATTGGTCGGCTGGTGCATTTGCTAATGCAGCAAAAGAATCCTGTAATTTACCAACTTCTCCAGCAACCGAAATATTTGCGCTGGGAGAGCCGTGAAATTGGTCAATTCTGTTTAAATAATTTGCCTGCACATCATAATAATTAACAGAGCTTACCTGTGTCCAAAGATCACGCTCTAGCCTTATATCAACATTACGGACAATTGTTCCGGGTAGAACACCAATGGATTTACCTTCAACAACTTTTGTACTTTGAGGCAAAATTTTCCTTGTATAGCCATCTGTGCCTACATTCGATACATTGTTTGAAATTATATCAATTTGTTGCTGGTTAATTTTTAGCCCTGAAAGGGCTGTGCCTAAGCTGGAAAGTCCCATTATAAATCCTTGCTATGCTAAATTATAAAATAATTTATTACCCGCTTTTTGTGGGTTAATTATTTTATATGCAAGGATAATGCCAAAATTTTTTAATGTTGGGGTTTTTGAATTTCTTTGTAAATAGTACTATTTATGTCTTCAACATGTTTTGCTAAACCTTCTTCAACAAGAAGAGATGTCAGCATTTCACGACGCAGGAGAGATTCAAATCTATCCCTTTGATTCATTAAAGAAATGGCATCAATGGATGCTCCTATACGATCAACATTGGCAGGCTTGTCATAAAGGTTAGTATAGAAATTCGGATGTTGATATATTTTCTTTGTTAGTACTTCCATCTGAGCATAATAGCTAGGTCTTTCACCCAAAATATCGTCAATTTGTTCTTCAACAGTTTTATCGATAGGGTCGGTTGTATCGCCATCATTATTCATATCTATAGGTGTTATGCCAAACTCTCTAAGCATGGCTTTCATATATGCCCAACCAGAATCTTCAGCCAAAATAGTGGTTGGCATGGTGCGTGTTGTTGTTTTCGGTGATTGTAGAGTACCAAAAGGCGGAAATGTTTCAGCTTCAGCTTTTAATACACCTGTTCCTAACGTTGCTGGTGCGGGCGTTGTTGTGGTAGTCACGTTGGGTTTTCCGACAGGTGCTCTGGATTTCATTCCAACGATATTAAGAAATGAGTTATGCGCAACATTCATTTTTGCAGCAAAGCTTCTTGAATTATAGTGAGGCCTAAGATCTTCTCTTAAATGATAATAATCGGGTTTTTCAAATATATTCGGGAAATATAGGTTTTTGGCCAATGCCACTATATCGGCTTCATCGCCCTCTAAATCATGCGCTGCTGTACCAACTAAAGCACCATCGAGAAAATCTATATCTAAAGTAAGCGGGCTTTCTAATGTACGTGTATAATCAATATCTTTGTTTAAATGGTCAAGATCATCAACGTCAGGTGCGCTTGTACCAAAAGCACATAACACAGAAGTCGCGCCGTCATTATCCCTTGGATCACAAAAATACTTGACATAAACATCTAATTCAGAAACACTATTTATTTGAGAGCCATGCCCCGCGCTGTTATTTGGAGTTGATAAATATTGATTCATTAGAATTTTATTTAAAGCATGTTTGTTGGTTTCTGCTTTGCTTTCACTATGTGCGACGCTACGGATGAATGTACCTATACGGCACATTTGATCACTTGGATGATAATCTTTATGCGCGCGAGCCATTAATTCTTGATGTTTTCTTTGGGTATCTAATTGTATATTAGCATCAAAAAACATACCAATAGCCGCTGTTTGTGCTGTCATAACAGCAGAAAGCTCTTCGGTCATTCTTATTAAAGAAGCACTATATCTTGCTTGGACTTTAGCTAGAGTAGATCCGTTGTGATCACCAAATAAAACTTCGACTTTACCTGATCCAAGTTTACTAAAATCACCTGCAATACCTGCATTTTGAAAGGCAAGCTCTATTTGCTTATAATTATTTTCTTTATCTTTAGAGTTAATAGAATCTGCTGAAAATAAACCAGCCCAATCAGATGTTATATTGTCACTGCGAGCAGCTTTATCATTACCTTTTTTAACAATTATATCGGAAAAACTGTCTAAGCCTGATCCTGATAGAGACATACCGCCATTGTTCAAATCAAGGTTAAGTAACATGTTTAATGTTTCAGCCGAGCTTATTTCTTGCTCTTGAGTTGGTGCTTTCATCTGAAGTTTATAGGCCAATGAACTATTTTTTTCTTTTGAAATATTAGGCACAGGTAGATTTAAAAGGCGATCATTGCTAAGCACTTCTTCGCCTTTATCAATAATATTACCATCAGCTAATATTTCGTAGCTGATATTTGTGCCGTCAGGGAAGTTACTTACTTTGACTTCTACATCTGATTTGTTAAAGAACATATCTGATGATATTGTCGCAAAAATGCCAATAGCAATTAAAGGCACTAATGCGCCTAAATAAATTTTGTATCTGGGCTTAAGTTTAATCATAATATTTCTTCATACCCTTTATTATAAATCATTACTAATATTTCTAATTGTGTCTTCAACTTCTCTTTGTAGTTGTTCAACTGACAGTTCCAATAAAATAGAAAGAGAGCCTTCTGTTCTTAAATAGCTTTTAAGCAAGTCAAATTTTTGAATAAGGCCGATTGCTTGCATTGCAACGCCTTTACGCTCAACATTTGCAGGTTTATCATAAAGATTGGTATAAAATATTGGGCTTTGATATGCTTTTTTAGTAAGAATTTCCATTTGAGCATTATAGCTGGGATTTGTCCCTAATAGCTCATCAACATTTGATGATTTCATACCTAACTCTTCCAGATAAGCCTCGATAAACTCGCGTGAGCCCGCTGTACCCGCTCCTTTTAGCGCCATAAGAGCGTTAAAGCTGTTTTCGGCTACTTTTGTTTTCGCAACCACAGATCGCATATCAAGATATGCTTTTTGTAAATCCGAAGCGTCTCTTATAGTATTACGCATTTTTCTATGATCAGCGCGATTAAAGCTGTTAAATCCGTATAAATTATTCGACATAGCCATAACTTCTTCATCCGCGCTAGATGGAACGCCGCCTGCGGTAAGGTCAAAGTTAATTGTCCATGGATCTTCAATTGTCCTTTGATAATCAATGTCCTTATTAAACCTGTCTTTTTTTGCTACTGAAAGTGTAGGGGTAATAGCAAGGTCGGTTTTGGGGCAAATATATCTAAGGCTGTTATTATTGTCATAGGTATCGCAATAAAGGTTTTTAAATGCATCTAACCTGATGGTTATGTCATCTTTTTGTCCTCGCGCCGCGCCAGTGCTTTTATTTCCTAGAAAACGATCTAATGATCGCTCGCTTAATATAAGGGAATTCATTTCACCTTTGCGCTCAGAGGCAGCTAAGCTTTTTATGCGTGTTCCAAATTCACACATACCAATACTAGGGTAGTAATCTTTGTTTGCCTTGGCGTGAAGCTCTTGCAAAAGGCGTTGTGTTTCTAATTGTTCCTTTGCATCTAAAAACATGCCGATAGCCATAACTTGCTGACTGCCAACGGCGGCAAATTGCATTCCTGTTTGTATAAATAATGGAAGCATTTTTAACTGCCAAAATTCAAAATCGAAAAATATAACTCTGTGTACTTCTAATTTAATCCAGATTTCTATGTTTATTTGAATCCAATCCTGAATCCAGCCCATTAAATCTGTTCCTATTTGGCTTATACACCAGCAACAGTTATTACAGCATATAGCCTCAGCTTGTTTTGGTTGGACGGTAAGTGTTGCGCCAGCAAAAGCCAGCACAATCAATGTCATTAACATTGTTATTTTTAATCCAGCTTGTTTTCTAAATAATTTAATCATTAATCTCTACCACCTATACCAACAGTCTGAATTTGATCTTCAATTTCACCTTGTAAGTCTGATACAGCCAGCTCAAGAAGTATTGATGAGGTAGCTTCTCCACGTAGGAAGCTTTTTAAAATATCAAATTTTTGCATTAATTTAATGGCCTGCAATGCAACAGTTTTTCTTTCTATATTTGCAGGTTTATCATAGAGATTTGTATAAAAATCAGGATTTTGATATATTTTTTTGGTGAGGATTTCCATTTGTGCGTAATAGCTGGGATTTTCTCCTAATAATTTAAGAACGTCAGCGGCCGGAACACCCAACTCTTTAAGTATATGTTCCATATAAATTCTTGAATTTTGTGGGCCGCCTATAGAACCAGATACAGGATCTGAGCTTGGCTCACCGTTTGAACCAACGCCCGCACATTTCTTACCGCTAGATCCAGCGCCTACGCTACAGCCACCACCACCAGATGGTGATGTCGCTTTGTTTCCCTCTGCTTTCATTGCCGCAATGGCGTAAAAGCTATTTTCAGCAACACTCCTTTTGGCTATGACAGCTCTCATATCCATATAGGCATCTTGCATTGTAGTTAGTTTTTTATTAGGGTTGTTGGTTAATAACCTTGGGGGAATGCGTGCAAAATTAGTATGCGCATATAAATTACTTGCCATAGCTAAAATATGTTCTTCGTCTTCATTATGAATTTTTGGAGTGGAGCTATCATCTAATATTTTTTTGTTTGTAAAATCTAAGCTCAAATTCCATGGCGAATCTACCAAAGAGAAATAATCAATATCTTTATCCATTCTTAATCTAGCCGCTTCATCAAAATCTGTATCACTCCAATTTACATCAGATGAGCATAGAGATAATAAAGCATTATTAGGGAAGTCAGGGTTAACCAAGACGTTACCGCGACTTTTAATATTACAAAATAACCCTTTAAATTGAGTTATGCGCGCGGCTTGGTCTAGTTCATTACCATATCTACCAGAGCTGTCACGTTGGCCTAATTGTCTATCTTGTGAGCGTTGAGCCAAAATTACCGCGGTAATTTCAGCGCGCCTTTCAGTTGCGGCCAAGCTTTTCATTACAGAGCCAAACTCACACAGGCCAATACTCGGTTGATAATCTTTATGCGCCTTAGCGCGAATTTCTTGCAATAATCTTTGCGCGTCCATTTGGCTTTCTGCATCTATAAACATGCCTATTGCCATTGCTTGTTGCATAGCAAATATTGTTAATTGTTCTGCTGAAAGCATCATAACGGGAAGAATACTCTGCTCCCACATTTCATGTACAATAAATTTTTGAAGTTTAATAAAGCTATCTTGCAAAGTGTTATCAAAGATATCTTCTGCTTCATGCCAAAGAATTACATCATTAAGCATCGCTGCCGGGTAACACCAAGCACAAGCATTAGATTTACCAGAAAAGCCAAATACCATAAAACAAGTCATAAAAATGACAGCATATAGACCAAATGTCTTGCGCTTAATATATATAAATTTTTTGTACTGTTTAAAATACATTATAAAACCTTGTTATTACTTTGCTGCTTCGACTGCTAGATCTCGATTAATTATTCTATAATTTTTATTTAACTTACTTGAAAGCATAACAGACAGGAGCATTTCCTGACGTAATTCACTCTCAAATAAAGCCCTGTCTAACATAAGTTCAATTGCTTTCATCGCGACGCTTTTCCGTTTAATATTTGCGGGTTTGTCATAAAGATTAGCAAAAAAATCAGGGTTTTGATAAATTTTCTTACCCAATAATTCCAATTGTGCGTAATAGCTGGGGTTTTCACCCATTATAGCAAAAATCTCACTATTAGGAGTTCCTGTTGGCATTAAATCTTTCATTAACGCAGCCATGTAAGAGCCGACATCAGGCTGCGCAGTTGCGCTGGCATCACCATTTGTTCCAGCTGATTTCATAGAAACAATTGCATTATAGCTACTTTCTGCAACATTTCTTTTTGCTGCGATACTTCTTAAATTCAAATAAAGCCGATTTGCAGCAGGTTTGTCCATAAGTAATAATGATAAGCGCCGAGATAAAACATCACTACCATATAAATTTGAGGCCATAGCCAAAACATCTTCTTCATCAGCGGGAATGTCAGTAATATTCGCATGTGTGTCAGAAAAATTAACATTTAATGTTCTTGGCTCATCAATTAGGCGTGTGTAATCAACATCACGATTAACCCTTGATATATCAATTGCACCAGTTGCGGTTGAACTGCCGTTACCATCGCGATCACAAGCTAAGTCCAGACCTTTTCCAGCTTTATCCCATGAGTTATCTTTAGGATCACAATAAGTTTTAACAAATTGATCCCAGCGGGCATTTTTATCTTTATCAACGCTATCAATGCCCGATGCCGCAGAGTTTTTATGTCCTATTTGTCTTTGTAAAGAACGCTTGGATAGAGCCAGTTTATTTAAATTTGCACGGCTTTCTGTCGCCAGCATGCTTCGTGAATTAGTGCCAAACCAGCAAAAATCATCACTTGGGTGGTAATCTTTATGTGCTTCGGCTTGAAGTTTAAAAAATAAACGTCGCGTTTCCAAAGAGTTTTTAGCATCAAAAAATGTCCCGACCATTGCAACTTGATACATACCAAGCGCGCCAAGAAATTCGGTTAATTCGGCTAAAGCTGTAACGAAATATCGTTTAAAGAACTCTTCAACAATCCAATTTTCCTCACCTTTAATATGATCTTCAAGGTTGTCTACAATAATAGGAACAAAAATCCAATTTTTAAAT
>JAMONE010000059.1 GCA_027066695.1 Micavibrio sp.
ATTATCGTCACAACTACTATCAGTAAGTTGGCATATATATAGCCTATATTAAATAAAAAAAATGATAAAATAATTACACTCAAAATTTTTATAAAAAATTACTTTCTACCTATACGCCCCCCCCCCCTCAGCATTCTTCACTCCTTCGCATCTTCGCGTAAATTCTACCGCACCCAGCCTTCGCAGGGATGACAGCATATATTTAAGGCTTATTACCGTTTTGTTTCACAAAAATACTTTTTGTGACTATCTCCATTTAAGATAGCATCACTGATGGCACTAAATGTCTTAGGTTTATTTTCAATTTCACTAAGAACCTCTTTGCACTCTTCTTTGGAATAACTATACTCTTTTCTTACCTGATACTCAGAAGTAGAAAGCATAGAATTGCTATCTTTATCATTATAAAACAACCTTAAAGTATTGCTCTCTATAAAATCTGATCTACTATACTCACGCTTTACTTTAGGAGGTTTCTGCGAAGAAGACTCACCTCCAAAAGATATACTCCCTAATGTGGGGGGGGGATTTTTATATTTAGTATCGAACAGCACAGCATATGCATCACGTACTTCTGTTTCATCCAACATTTCATCGCCATTAATATCTATATCTTCAAAATAAGCTGCAACTTGAGGGGCTTTGATCATACGCGATGAATTATCACTAGCCAGTACTGGCGTGCCATAACCTAAGATCAAAGGAAATAATAATAACTTGTAATTCATAAATAACACTCCTTTAAATTTTATTACCACTTTGCTTCAAGTCGATATTCAGACATAGAGCGCGGAGTTCTTTGGTTAGAACGTTGAAACTCTCTGGAATACCGATTTCGAAGTTGTCCTCGCCGCGCACGATAGATTCGTACACTTTAGAGCGACCAGCAACGTCATCAGACTTAACCGTTAGCATTTCCTGCAAGGTGTGCGCCGCGCCATAAGCTTGCAACGCCCACACTTCCATTTCACCGAAGCGCTGTCCACCGAACTGAGCTTTACCGCCAAGTGGTTGCTGAGTTACCAGTGAGTACGGCCCGATAGAACGTGCATGGATTTTATCATCAACCAAGTGATGAAGCTTAAGCATGTACATAACGCCCACAGTCACATCACGGTGGAAATATTCACCCGTACGACCATCAATCAAACGCATTTGCCCTGATGTATTCAGGCCTGCTTTTTCAAGTAGCTCGGAGATATCGCCCTCATGCGCACCATCGAAAACAGGAGTACCCATAGGAACGCCGTCACGTAAGTTATTTGCCATTTCAACAACTTGAACATTATCGAGTGGCTTAACTTTATTAGTAAACTCACGCTCGCCATAAACTTCTTCAAGCTTAACATCCAAGACTTTACGCTCATCAGAGGTAATGTCTTTTTGATTTTGGAAAGCATCAACCATCTCACCGATTTGCTTACCAAGATTAAGCGAAGCCCAACCTAGGTGAGTTTCCAAAATCTGACCAACATTCATACGTGATGGAACGCCCAAAGGATTAAGCACGATATCTACTGTGCGGCCATCTTCAAGATATGGCATATCTTCTTGCGCCATAATGCGAGAAACCACACCTTTGTTACCATGACGACCAGCCATTTTATCACCCGGTGCCATTTTACGCTTAACCGCAACAAAGACTTTAACAACTTTCATAACTCCTGGTAATAACTCATCACCACGTTGAAGTTTTTCAACTTTGTTTTCAAAACGTTCTTTAAGATCATCGATAGCCGCATCAAATGTTTTTGACATCGCTTCGATTTCTTCCATGCGTGTTTCATCTTCAATGGCAAGCTGCCTCCAAATACCGCGTTTCATGTCATCAAGAGCAGCCTTGGTAATTACAGACCCTTTCTTAACACTAGAATCTCTCGGAGCAGACGCAACCTTATGACCATCAAGCATATGCGATAGGCGATCATAGAAGCCATCTTCAATAATACGGCGTTCATCATTACGATCTTTTGCCAAACGTTCAATCTCATCTTGTTCGATTGAAAGTGCGCGCGCATCTTTATCAACGCCGCGACGGTTAAATACGCGAACCTCAACAACTGTTCCAGATGCACCTGGTGGAAGGCGAAGAGATGTATCTTTAACATCTGCTGCTTTTTCACCAAATATAGCACGCAACAACTTCTCTTCAGGAGTCATGGGCGACTCCCCTTTTGGCGTTACTTTACCAACAAGAATATCACCAGGGTGAACTTCTGCGCCGATATGAACAATGCCAGCTTCATCCAAATGCTTTAACGCTTCCTCACCGACATTTGGAATATCGCGAGTAATTTCTTCTGCGCCAAGGCGTGTGTCACGAGACATCACATCGAATTGCTCCAAATGGATAGAAGTATAGACATCATCACGAACAACGCGCTCATTAATCAGGATTGAATCCTCGAAGTTGTAACCATTCCAAGGCATAAATGCCACAACCATGTTACGACCCAAAGCAAGCTCACCAAGATCAGTAGACGGCCCATCAGCAATGATATCGCCAGCTTTAACCATATCACCGACCTTTACAAGTGGACGCTGGTTAATGCATGTATCTTGGTTTGAACGCTGGAACTTGGCTAGTTTGTAAATATCAACAACAGCTTCATCCGCGCGCTGTATCTCAGTTGCCTGAACAACAATGCGCTGAGCATCAACTTTTGTAATGATACCGCTACGAGTTGCAACAACAGAAGCACCAGCATCACGCGCGACAATAGCTTCCATGCCTGTACCAACGATTGGCGCAGCAGAGCGAAGTAACGGCACTGCTTGACGCATCATGTTCGAACCCATAAGAGCGCGGTTAGCATCATCATTTTCAAGAAAAGGAATAAGGCTGGCCGCAACAGAAATCATCTGCTTAGGAGATACATCCATAAAGTCAATATTATCTGAAGTAACAATTACGTTCTCACCAGCTTGACGACAAGAAATAAGGTCATTCTCAAAACCACCAGCTTTTGTCAAAACCGAGTTCGCCTGAGCAATTGTATATCTAGCCTCTTCCATAGCAGGCATATAAACAACTTCCGATGTAACCTTACCATTTTCAACTTTTCTGTATGGGCTTTCAATAAAGCCATATTGATTAACTTTAGCAAATGTAGCCAGCGAATTAATCAGACCAATATTCGGCCCCTCAGGAGTTTCAATCGGACAGATACGACCATAATGAGTTGGGTGAACGTCACGAACTTCAAAGCCAGCGCGTTCACGCGTAAGCCCGCCCGGCCCAAGCGCAGAAAGGCGACGCTTATGAGTGATTTCCGACAATGGGTTTGTCTGATCCATAAACTGGGAAAGCTGGGATGAGCCAAAAAACTCACGCACAGCAGCCTGCAATGGCTTAGAATTAACCAAATCATGGGGCATATAAGTGTCAATCTCAACAGATGACATACGCTCACGAATAGCCCTTTCCATACGAAGCAAGCCAACGCGAACTTGGTTTTCCATCAACTCACCAACACTTCTAACACGGCGGTTTCCAAGGTTATCAATATCATCAACCTCGCCTTTACCATCTTTAAGATCATGAAGATACTTAACGATAGCAAGAATATCTTTCTTACAAAGAATACGGAATTGATCATCAGCGTCCAGCTCAAGACGCGCATTCATTTTAACGCGACCAACAGGTGATAGATCATAACGCTCTGCGTCAAAGAATAACGACTCGAATAATGCAGAAGCAGAATCAACTGTAGGCGGCTCACCTGGGCGCATAACACGATAGATATCGATTAACGCCTCTTCGCGAGTATCACATTTATCAGCCATCAAAGTATTGCGGATATAAGGCCCTACATTCAAATAATCAATTGCAAGCAATGGAAGCTCTTTAACGCCAGCTTCTGCCAACGCCTCAAAATCATTCTCTTCAAGCTCATGCCCCGCTTCGTATAAAACAGTTCCTGTTTGCATGTCAAAGATATCTTTTGCCAGATATTTACCAACAAGAATATCTTCTTGCAGCAAAATATCTTTCAATCCAGCTTCAACAAACTTTTTAGCTTTACGTGGAGTAATTTTAGCACCTTCTTCGGCAACAACATCACCTGTCTTTGCATCAATAAGATCATAGGCAAGCTTCACACCTTTAAAGCTTTCACCATCAAATGCTGTCTTCCAGCCTTTTTTAGTCTTATTATATGTAACAGTTTCATAGAATGTTGCGAGGACTTCCTCATTAGACATTCCTTGAACCATCAAAGGATCGATCTCTTCATCATTCGCTAAAGCTTCAGCGCGCAAAGCCTCGGTTTCCGAGCCATCAAGACAACGCAAAAATGTTGTTAAAGGCAACTTACGGCGACGATCAATTCTTACATACATTTGATCTTTTGCATCAAATTCAAAATCAAGCCATGAACCACGGTAAGGAATTACACGCGCAGAAAATAGGTATTTGCCAGATACGTGCGTCTTGCCTTTATCATGATCAAAAAACACGCCTGGAGAACGATGCATTTGCGACACAATAACGCGCTCTGTGCCGTTAACAACAAACGTACCATTATGCGTCATCATTGGCATATCTGCCATATACACATCTTGCTCTTTAATATCACGAATAGAGCGAAGCCCCGTATCCTCATCAATATCAAATACAGACAAACGCAAAGTAACGCGAAGCGGCGCAGCGTAAGTCATTCCGCGCTGCTGACATTCCTCAACATCATATTTAGGATCTTCAAATTCATAACGAACGAAATCAATTTCAGCCTTATCACCAAAATCTCTGATAGGAAATACAGAAGCCAGCACCTCTTCCAAACCCAAAATCTCACGATCACCAGCGGCAATATCTTTTTGCTGAAAACGCTCATATGAATTACGTTGCAACTCAATCAAATTCGGCATTTGCGCGACTTCATCAATAGAGCCAAAGCAGCGACGGGCGCGTTTGCGACCTGTTAAGCTTTCAATAGAGTTAGGGGGAATGAATTCTTTAGATGTTTTGGCTTTTGCTGCGCACATATTTTTTTCCTACCTTTGTCTTGTTCCAAAGCAAATTAACCACTTACAACTCCATAATTAAGAGCCGAAGCGGTGTATTAATTAGCGTTTTCCGCTCTTGCGGATTGACGTCTCACTTACGAGTATCACATTTATCCTAGAAAAGTTTTTAGCTGTATGGCCTACCGCAAGGAACTTGTCAACCCTTAAATACCATAGACATGAAAAAAAGCACTCCCCGCACGATCTTGTAAATATACAAAACAGGGAATGCTTAATAATTTAAATTGATTATTTAAGTGACACGGTCGCGCCAGCAGCTTCCAATTTAGCCTTAATTTCTTCTGCTTCTGCTTTTGGTGCAGCTTCTTTAACAGCTTTACCACCAGCTTCAACAAGATCTTTAGCTTCTTTCAAGCCAAGACCTGTGATTGCGCGTACTTCTTTGATAACTGCAATTTTAGTTGGGCCCGCAGCTTCAAGGATAACATCAAATTCATCCTTCTCAGCAGCAGCTTCACCAGCCCCAGCAGCAGCGGCAGCAACAGGTGCAGCAGCAGCAGCGGCAGTAACACCCCACCTATCTTCAAGTCCCTTAGATAAATCAGCAACTTCAAGAACACTCCAAGTTGATAATTCATCAATCATTTTTTCAATTTTTTCAGCAGCAGCCATAATATTTCTCCTTTATATATAATTAATTCGCTGTAATTTTAATTTAATTACACCCAACCATTAGGGTATAACCAAAAATTCTTTACTTATGATTTCTCACCATAAGCTTTAGTAACACCTACAAGATCACGCGCAGGCGCAGCTGTAACACTCGCAAGTTTTTGCGCAGGTGCTTGAAGCAACCCGCAAAGCTTGGAGCGCAACTCATCAAGGGATGGTAATTTAGCCAGAGCCTCAACAGCCGCCACATCAAGAACCAACTCCCCCAATGATCCGCCAAGAATAATCAATTTATCATTATTCTTTGCAAATTTATATGCAACCTTCGCTGCCGCGACAGGATCTTGCGAAGAAGCAACGCCAGTTGGCCCTGCAAAAAGCCCTTCAATTGCCTCAAACTTAGTTCCTTTTAATGCGCGACGCGCAAGAGAATTCTTTGTAACCTTAAATGATGCGCCTTCATTACGAAGATTCCCGCGTAGCTCACTTAAATCTTCAACGCTCAATCCTGAATAATGCGTAACAACAACAAGCTCACTATTTGAAAATCTTTCATTCAAATTTTGTATTTCTGTTTCTTTTTCTGCCCGATTCATCGCCATGGGTCTTACTCCTATAATATTAATTATCACAATAAAAAAGCGGCTACCGATTTCACAATCGCGCCGCCCACTAAAAACAAAAGATAAAAAAGAAAATTAAAGCCAACGGCTTAAATAAATTTTCATTTCCCTAATCTATGCAGGATATTTCAACTTATATATAAGTCCCTACAGTCCTTGAGTGGGTATTAACTTAACGAGCTAGCTTTTAAAGACTTGCGCCCCACTCGTCAAGCCTTTTTTTTAATCAATTAAGAAAATACCAATATTAGCACCCCCAACTTAGGGTGTAAGGGTAAGATAGGGAGCTTCATTTGTGCTATTATGATTTACTACATTTCGCCAAAATCACAAAAGCAACACTTAGCAGTGCATAACAAATCCCTGCAATAATCAGCGTTTTATCAATTCCCATACTGATATTAAGGGCAATAGCAATAGAGCTTCCCAGCACTCCCGCTGCGCCGTTAATTCCCCAAAACCATGCAGTAGCGCGTGAATCAAACTTCTCGGTAAGACTTAGGCCTGTAGGAAAGCCAAAGCCCATAAGCATGCCTGATGGCGCGATAATGGCAATACTGATAAGTACGCGGGTAATGATATCAACCTCGGCAAAATCATGGAACACGTCTTTTAATATAACCGAAAGCACAAGTGCATAAGCGCAGGTGAGAAAGCACCATGTTATTTGTCTAGTAAGTGTATTTAGGGGTAATTTCTCTGATATTAAACTCCCGACACCTGCTGCGATTATAAGACTGAACAGCACAACGCTTAGACCGTAGATTGGATGACCTAAAAATACTCCGAAAGCTTGCAGCAGTGAAATCTCCATAAACATAAACCCAGCGCCGATCAAGAAGAAATATAATGTCCCTGCTTTTATGAAGGTAGAGCTTTTATCTTCTACTGTTTTCAATAGCGGTGCGATAATTACAAACGCCACCATAACCGCAGAGAATAATATAATTATATAAAGGTTAAATGTAGCCTTAGCCTGCCCCATGGAAACCTCTGCGCCCGTATGCGCGGGTGACATTACCATTTTAAAAATGTCCAAAGGCTTTGTTATTCGCGCTTGATTAAAGAAAAATGGGCGCATATCGGTTGATGGTGAGACATCAAAGAATTGCCTGTCCGAGATTTCATGCAGCTCATCTATATTTTCGGCAACGATTAGCTCGCTCAAAATTCCTTCTGGCGCGTCTTGATCAGGCATTAGGATAATTTTATATTCTTTATCTGCCGAAGTTCTGCGCAATGCAAATAGCTGATCCGAGGTAAAAGGAGATTTAGCAATAATAGTTGTAGCGATTTTACCCGAATTAATAATAGCAATATGATCGCGAACATTTTCAACGCCTTGATTAAACAAAGTAGCCATAGCAACTGAAAGAGTTCTTCCTGTGTCATCCATGGCATTTCCTGACCAGCGGCTGACTGTAAATACGCCATTATCACTTAGATCATTCATGAATATTGTCCATGCTTCAACCGTGTATAAGCCATTTTCAGAAAGAGCAAATGCGCCTGAACCTGTAGCAGCCCAAGTATCGATTAAACTCATTTGTATAAGATCTAGCTTTTCTGTGTTTTGCCGAAACCAACTGCGCGCTTCTTCGTTTAATATAGTTACACCCGATAGCTTATATAGGTTTGCGTATTCTCTATATACAGGATGATCCCTTAGCAGGTTTATTTGCACAGGGTTAACGTCTAGTGCGGTTACTTCCTCAACGCCGAAATATTTGGCTGAAAGCAAATCACGTCCGCCGCCAACACCAATTACAGCGGATTTCTTAATACCTGGCATGGTGTAGGCAACGTTAGTTACATCAAATTCCAAATAACTATGTTTAGTGAAATCACCATCAAATTTGGTGATAGGTGTTCCCGCATCACCATCAATAGTTAAATATTTCCCTGATACTGTGATATCGGTAGGGAATTTAGGTGATGGCCCCCATGCATATGGCTTGGCGTTAAGCACTTCATTCATTACGGTAATGCGAGAAATCGAATTCCATTCTTCATAATCTATATCAGCCATTTTGGTGAAATTATTTTTGATCCATATCGGATATAGCACAGGAGAAGGAAGCGCGATGTTAATTGCCCCTAATGCAAAAGTAGCGATAAGAAATGTAAAAGCTGTTTTCTTAAGGTTAAAATTATAGTGGCTGATTTTAACGTCTTTTTTATCGCTGCTTGAAACTGGAAAGAATAATGCAGAAATAAAGGCAGTTCCCGAGAGGAAGAGTACAGCCGATGGCGTGTCTATGCTCTCCATTAGGATAAGCGCGGCAATACAGCCAAGCCCCGCGCCGAGTAAATCTATTCCATATGTGCGCCCAACAGGAAATGGCGCGCGCGTTAAGGCAATCGTAATAGCAACACCTGCATGGTAATATGCAATGCTTGTAGTAAGCGCGGCAATGGGCAATGTCGCGAGTGTTTGCAGTGTGTTATTTGATACGATAGGGATAAATAGCTGCGCTACTAAGGCGATGAGGATAAAAAATCCAAATGCCATTGAGTGTTTCCTTGCAATAAGCCCGTAATTTTTGCGTTGATCTTCCTCAGATGAGCGGTAAATCTTGAGAGCCCCCATAGTAAGGCCGAACATTGCCATGCTTATCACTAAAAAGGATAAGTGATACCATGATGTAACAGAAAAAATCCTTGATTGAAGTATTTGAAGAGCCATAACCAGCCCAGCTAGTAAGAATACCCCGATATAAAAGGAAAGAGCTTTGTTTTTCATGTGGCTACCTAATCGTTAATTTTATAGAGCTTACCTTCTACCAAACAAATGTTCAATATCTTTTAGTGATAATTCGACATAAGTCGGTCTACCGTGATTGCATTGCCCTGATAACGGCGTTTCTTCCATTTGGCGTAACAGGGCATTCATCTCATATATATTTAATCTGCGCCCTGATCGAACAGAGCCATGACATGCCATGCTCGATAGTATTTCATTGAGCCTGTTTTCTAAAATATCACTACTGCCATGCTCTAAAAGTTCATCAATTAAATCATAAACAAGACGTTTCGTATCTATCTTAGAGCCTAGCAAAACTGGCACGCTCTGCACTGTTACTGCGCCAGAACCAAAAGCTTCTATCTCTAATCCCAGCTTTGAAAGGCTTTTTGCATGTTCTAATAATATTTGCGCATGAGTGTCTTCTAACTCAATAATATCAGGAGTTAAAAGCCCTTGCTTTTCGATGCCGCTTTTGGATAGTTGATCCTTGAATTTCTCGTAAGTAAGGCGTTCATGTGCAGCGTGTTGATCTACTATAACAAGGCCGTTTTGAGTTTGTGCGACAATATAATTCTCATGGATTTGTGCTTGCGCCGCGCCTAATGGGTATGATTGCGCTTCATCAGTAACTTCTTCAGCTTTTGCTGCGGGCATCATTTCGCCCGCTAAAGATGTTTGAGGTGCATATAATTGATGCGTATTTTCCGCTAAATTCCCGTTATTATGATTCCTTTGAGCGTAATATGAAGGAACGGCGGGCTTTGCCCCCCTGCTCATAGGAAGGGATGTAAAAGATTTCAGCGTTTGCGTGGCCGCCGTGCTAGAGATATTAAAGCCGCCCTCATGAATGGCTAGTTTTAATGCAGATATAATCATAGATCGGATAAGCTGTGGATTACGAAAACGCACCTCGGCTTTAGCGGGATGGACATTTACATCGACATCAGATGCAGGCAGAGTGATAAATAGTGCCAAAACAGGATGAACGCCGCGATGTAATACATCGGCATATGCCGCGCGCACGCATCCATGCAAGAGTTTATCTTTAACCGCTCTGCCATTAACGAACAGATATTGATATTGCGCAGTGCCACGGGTATAGGTCGGCAATCCCGCATAGCCCGAGAGCTTCACGCCCTCACGCTCAGCCTCGATTTGCATAGAGCTTTTGCCAAATTCTAACCCTAAAATAGCCGCTAGCCTGCTTTGCCCGTCAAGAACCGCAGGTAGTTTGAGTTTTTGCGCCCCATTATGCATAAGCTTAAACGCAATAGCAGGATAAGCCATAGCAAGGCGCGTTAGCGTATCTTTCACAGCCATATATTCTGCGCGTTCGCTCTTTTGAAATTTCAGGCGCGCGGGCGTAGCATAGAATAAGTCGCGCACTTCTATTCGCGTTCCTTTTGGATGAGCACACGGGATAATGTCAGATTTATTCCCTGCCGCACAATTTATTTCCCAGCTTTCGCCTCTAAGGCAGTCATGGGTTTGGATTTTTACGCGCGATATCGCTGTAATAGAGGCCAGAGCCTCTCCGCGAAAGCCTAAATGCTCGATATTTAATAAATCATCATCGGGAAGCTTGGATGTCGCATGACGATCAATCGCAGCGGCCAGCTCTTCCTTATTCATACCAAAACCGTTATCAGAGATGATTATACGGCTTTTTCCGCCTTCATGAATATCAACATCAATCGCGCTTGCGCCTGCATCAATGGCATTTTCAACCAGCTCTTTAATCGCCGAGGCAGGGCGTTCTACCACCTCACCAGCAGCGATTTGATTTATTAATGTTTCTGGTAGATATCTTATACGCAATATTTGCTTCTCTTTAAGTTATGCTCAAGGCCTAAGCGGCTTTTTGTTCAAATCTTGGGAAATTATCTGCAATATTATCACCCGTATAATTAGCCGCCCAACCATTGGGAGATGTGAATAAACGAATGCAGGTAAAGCTAGGGTTCTCGCCCATATCAAACCAGTGCGGTGCATTTTTAGGAACATTAAGCAGATCACCACTTGTGCAGAGCATCATATATACCTTGCCCGCAGCATGGATATAGAACATGCCTGACCCTTCAACAAAAAAGCGCACTTCATCTTCGCTATGTGTATGTTCGCACAGGAATTTATTACGCAAATCGCATTTTTGATCATTATCAGGAGTAAGACGAATAATATCTTCAGACTTATAGCCACCATCTATTTTTAATCTATTAATTTCATTAGAGTAAGCATTAAGAATATCACTATCGCTGATATTATCAGGCAAATCCTGCGTTTGCCAACGCTCATAATTAACACCAATTTTGCGCAGCTCCTCGGCGATTACCGCTCTATCATTGATTTGTGCAATAACATTATCAGGATCATTTTCTTGGTAAACTCTTACAATACTCATTGTTTCTTCCTTTGTTTAAGTCATTTGTTTTATGTGCATTTCACTTAAAAGCAAAACCTCTAATGCCTCAACTACGCGCTGCGCCTCTGCCATATCAACGCCCCATCCATAAAGGCCATGCCCGCGAATAAGGAAGGCTGGCGTTTGAGGGGCTTTGGCCAGATAATCACTAACTTGCGCACTTAATTTCGGCATATCTTGCGTGTTTTCAAAGATAGGAATACTTACAGAAATATCATGCGTATCTATCTCTGGAAAAGCTTTAAGCATTTCATAACCGCTCAATATTATAGCATCCTCCATCGCCATTATACGCGTTAAGACTGTACATGCAACTGAATGCGTGTGCAGCGCAGCGTTAATTTTGGGGTATAGCTTGTAAATCAAGCAATGCAGCAAAGTTTCTGCCGAGGGCTTATTTCCGTCCAGTGATTTACCATCAAGATCGCTACGCATAATTTGCTCGGGCGTTAGCTGCCCCTTATGTGCGCCAGAAACTGTAATTGCCATCTCGTTATCGCCAATGCGCATAGAGTAATTACCGCTTGTCGCGGGCGCAAGATTTTGACGGTCAAGCCTATTGCCTGCTCTGATAATATCGTGCTTTGCATTTTCGTATATTGAAACCATAAGCCTTTATAGTAAAAGCCAAAGACATAAGCAAATGCAATTTAGGATCAAGGCCTAGTACATGGCAATGACTTGGCGAGGGCATTATTTTCTCTTTTTCGCTTTTGGCTTTGATTTTGGCTTCGGCTTTGATTTGGCTTTTGGTGCGGGCTTGTTTTCAGATTCCTTGTAATATGCGCTTTGCTTGTATTTCTTAATTGCAAAGGCAAGAAGCACGCCGATAACCGCCGCAACTGGCACAGCTAAAAACATCCCCAATATCCCAAGTAAAGCCCCCCCTGCGAGCAATGAGAAGAACACCCAAAGCGGGTGCAGCCCTACGCTATCGCCGACTAATTTAGGGGTTAGGAAGTTGCCTTCTATTAATTGGCCGCCAATAAATATAGCCGCGATTATTGAGGCGAACATCAAATCTCCCGCTTGAAACCATGCCACAGCCACACCAACAATTAATCCAACGACAGATCCAACCATAGGAATAACCGAAAGCAGCCCAGAGACTAAGCCGATTAAAATTCCATATTTAAGACCCGCGATAGAAAGCGCAATAGCATATGCCACGCCCAAAAATACTGCGACTGTAATTTGTCCACGAACAAAGCCCGAAAGCTTTGCATTTATTTGTTCTAATAGCTCCATAATCACCCCTTCTGAGTGGCGCGGCATTAAATCTTGTACCCATTTTGTAACATTTGGCCATTCCTTCATCATAAAATATGCAACGATTGGCATAAAGATAGCAACCGAAATTACATCCATAACAGCTTGCCCGCCAGAGGCAAATTTCTGCATTATATAATTTGCCACACCAACCGCCGAGCCAGCATTTTGCTTGAGCAGAGCTTCAAGGCTTTCGCCATTTTGACCATCAATATATTGATCAAGCCGCGCGGTTACAGGGCTCATAATACCCCAGAATTTCTCGATATAATTTGGCAGATCGTCGGAAAATTGTGATAGCTCACGATAAAGAATAGGCGATATCACCCCGATAAAGCCAAGAATTAAAATCAAAAATCCAGCAAGTATCATAATAGCGGCAGGTGCGCGCGCAATGCCGATCTTATCGAATTTATTTACGATAGGGTTTAAAAGATATGCCACAGCAATTCCCAAAACAAACGGCAAAAGCACAGATTTAAACAACATAATTACCAGCATGAATAATATGCTGGCACAACCCCAAAAAATCAGATGCGTAGTTGGTTTTAACGGTTTAACACTCATGTAAAATATATCCTTTCAAGGAAATTAAAATGTTTGAACGCCAAATTTGCGCTCTCCTGCGGAGGGCTCTATTCCTTGGTAAAAGCTTTTCGGAATTACTTTGCCGCCCTTATTCACATAGTTAAGGTCGTAAATAGTATCAGGACTATCTCTTTGCTCATGCGTGAAATTATGTGCTTTGCTATTATAGCCACGCCCAAGACGCAAGTTAGAGCGCAACAAAGTCTCGCGCAGACGCTTTTCACCGCCGCGAAAATTAAATGATAGCCTTGCCTCAGTTTTTTTCATGGAAAGCACCAAAATATCGCTAATGCCGTTAACTCTTGCCAAAACTTTATTAATTTTCACCCATTGCCGTAAGTCTTGTAAAGCAATACGCATAACATAAGTACCAACTTGCGCTGCGCTAGATAGAGTTTTGTTTTTCCAGTCCTTTTGCAATGCCCAATAAGCTTTAGTAACGCCGCGCGCATAGATTTGCTCAACAGCTTCACCTTCATTGGATGATATAATAAGGTCACGCACATGCTGCGCTTTTAGGCGATCTGTTCGGTAAATGCTTATACGTAGATCACCGCCATTTAATAAATTACGATCAGGAATAGCAATCATAATCGCAGCTTCCTTGGCGTTATATCGCGCAAGCATACGATCAAGCTTTTGACGCTCATATCTTAATGCTTGATCTTCATCAATATCAGCAATATCCATTAAATCGCCGATAGGCACTTCTATGGGGACAATTCCGCGAGATATATTTGCCTGTGACCATGCCTCCATCCAGACATTGCCTTCTGACCATAAAATATTTTCCCTCCCCTTTTGAAATATTGGCAAAACAAGCAACGGGTTGCTGCTTTCTGCTGTAAATTTAATGCCAGAAGCAGAGAAGAATTTACTAACCGCGGCAGGGCGAAAGCGGAAGATATATGTTCCCACATAACGCACAGCGGATAATTGTTCATTTGTAATCTCGTAATCTTTAACAAGAGAGGAGATAGTCAATGAGCTAGGGGCAACTATATTTTGAGCTTCGGATTCATCCAACATGCGTTTGGCCAAGACCATGAATGCCTTGGTTTGAGCTTTTTCAAGGGCATTTTTCTGCGCAATCACAGAATTTGCTGCGGTTATATCAACTTTAACATTCTCGACAATAAACAGAGAATCATCGGCATAGGCTTGCGCAATATTTGATAAAGATAATAAAACTAGCATTATACAAAGCATTATACACTTGCAGTTAACAGCTTGATGAGGTATTCCCATGATGACCCTTAAATCTTGATGAATATATATTAGTTTTATAACGATGCGAGCATAAGAGCAACATGAAAGAACAAATACAAACAAGCGCATATAAAGAAGCTGGCGTAGATATAGACGCGGCGGCCAATTTAGTTGAGAAAATAAAGCCCGCGATTAAGAATACCATGCGTAGCGGCGTTATGAGTGGTATTGGCGGCTTTGGCGCATTATTTGATCCAAAAGCAGCAGGATATGATGATCCTATACTTGTTTCGGCAACTGATGGCGTTGGAACAAAAATTAAAATCGCCATTGATTTGAATGAGCATGACACAATAGGAATTGACGCGGTTGCTATGTGCGTTAATGATTTGGTTGTGCAAGGGGCAGAGCCTTTGTTCTTCCTTGATTATTTTGCAACAGGAAAACTTGATACAGCCACAGCTAAAGCAGTGATAGAAGGCATAGCAAAAGGCTGTGAAATTTCAGGCTGCGCTTTAATCGGCGGCGAGACAGCAGAAATGCCCGGCCTTTATGAAGATGGCGATTACGATATTG
>JAMONE010000060.1 GCA_027066695.1 Micavibrio sp.
CGCCGCTTTGATATGGTGGCATAGCTTCCAGCAAATCATACTTACCATACAAAACCCCTATTCCCGTTGGTGCATATAGCTTATGCCCTGTAAACACGTAGAAATCCACGTCCATCGCACTCACATTAACTTTGCGGTGAACTATCCCTTGCGAGCCATCAACAAGTATTTTAATATCAGAGTTATATTTACGAACCATTCCCACAATTTTATCCACAGGGTTTATAGTCCCCAGAGCGTTCGATATCTCCACAAAAGCAACCAGCTTTGTTTTATCGGATAACAGCTTTTCAAAAGCTTCTAAATCCAGCAGCCCATCACTGGTAATCGGCGCAACTTTAATCACCGCGCCTGTTTGCTCCGCCGCTATCTGCCAAGGCACGATATTGGCGTGATGCTCCATCTCGGTAATGATAATCTCATCACCTTGCTTTAGGTTATATCGCGCCCAGCTCTGCGCCACAAGATTTATGCCTTCGGTGGCATTGCGGGTAAATATAATATTCTTCTCTGAAGGCGCACCAATAAAGCTCGCTACTTTTTTGCGTACATCTTCAAAGCTCTGCGTTAGGTTTTGAGAAATCTCGTACAGCCCGCGATGGATATTTGAATACCCCCCCGTAAGCACGCCGTTCATAGCATCAATCACAGCTTGCGGCTTTTGCGCACTAGCCGCGCTATCAAGGAATATCAGCGGCTTTCCGTGCATCGTGGTTGATAGCACAGGAAAATCATCTCGCCATGGTGAGTTTAACATATCAGCCATTTCCCCATAATTTCCTTAATGTGTTCTCGTAATGTTTCACGTGAAACATTATCCACAACTTCATCCACAAAAGCCTGCATAAGTAGGCTACGCGCCTGAAACTCATTCAAACCGCGGGTTTGCAAGTAAAATAGCGCATCTTCGCCAAGCTGACCACAAGTTGCCCCGTGCGAGCATTTCACATTATCGGCATAAATCTCAAGCTCTGGCTTGGTATCCATCTCGCATTTATCCGAAAGCATAATGCTATTAGATAGCTGCCGAGCATCTGTTTCTTGCGCTGATTTATGCACATGCACTTTGCCTTGGAAAACTCCACGCGCCGCATCATTTAAAATCGTGCGGTAAAACTGGTTTGAGCGAGAATGCGGCTCTACATGCTCCATCACAATAGTAGTATCACCATGCTGTGCGCCGCGCAGCAGGTTAACACCATTTAAATTACACTCAATATTCTCGCCATTTAATACCGCATGGATATCATGACGCGTAAGCTTTCCGCCAATATTAAGAGAAAAGCTATTGAGGTAAGAGCCGCGCTCCATAGCGATATGAACCATATTAGTATGAACAGCTTGAACGCTATCCTCTTGAATACGGATATGGTTTAGCCGTGCATTCGCGCCGATAATTATCTCGGTGGACATATTTTTCCAATACGCCCCCGTGCCTTGATGTATCTCGATAAGGGTAAGGTCTGCGTCATCCTCCAAAACTATTTTCAGGCGCGGGTTTTGATGCTCTCCGTCAATAGCTGTCCACACTAATTCCTCAGGTTTTTCACAGAGTTTTCCACTGTTTTTATAAATAAGCATTTCAGCAGGAGCTTGCGGTTTTATATCCTTCAAATCACCTAAGCTACGCGAAAGATTAGTATACTTCCACTCTTCCGTTTTTGGCGAGGGGAGGTCTTCGACCTGTAAATTTTTTATCATGAGCCTACCCTAACCGTCATTGCGAGGAGGCCATAGGCTGACGCGGCAATCCATATTCCAGATTGCTTCGCTTTGCTCGCAATGACATTACAACTAATCATGCCGCCTCGCCCTTAACAAATTCGCCATAACCCTTTTCTTCCAGCTCAAGCGCAAGCTCCGCGCCGCCAGTTTTAATGATTTTACCATCAGCCATAATATGCACAACATCTGGCTTAATATAATCAAGCAAGCGTTGATAATGGGTAATTACAAGAAAAGACTTCTCCGCCCCGCGCATACGGTTAACGCCCTCGGCGACGACTTTCAGCGCATCAATGTCAAGGCCAGAATCCGTCTCGTCCAACACACAGAATTTCGGATCAAGTATCGCCATTTGAAGCACTTCATTGCGCTTTTTCTCTCCGCCCGAGCAACCAACATTAACTGCCCGCTTCATCATATCATCGGAAATGCCAAGCTCTTTGGTTTTTACCTTTATCAACTTTAATAATCCAAGCGCGTCCAGCTCTTTTTGTCCGCGCTGCTTGCGGATGGCATTTATCGAGGTTTTCAAGAACATGCTCATATTGACACCTGGTATTTCTATCGGATATTGAAAAGCAAGGAATAACCCCGCCGCCGCGCGCTGCTCAGGCTTTAACGCAAGTAAATCCACACCGTCAAGCATGACCAAGCCGCTAGTAACATCATAGCCACCGCGCCCCGCCAGCGTATAAGACAGCGTAGATTTCCCCGCGCCATTAGGTCCCATAATCGCATGAACCTCGCCTGCTTTGATCGATAGGTTAAGCCCCTTGAGTATTTCCTTCGCGCCGTCATCAGCATCAACAGATACATGTAAATCTTTTATCTCAATCATTTTTCTTCATTTCCTACTTATATGTTAATCGGCAGCGCTGGCTCTAACGTATCACCAATACGCACAGGCGCAATAGCTTTCGCCTTACCCGTATGTTCGCTGGTAACTATTAACGCGCCGCAAAGAGTCATATTTTCACTCGCTGGAATAAAATGATCCCCCGGTAATTTCTTTGTAAATCGAGCAATAGCCATTGCCTTTTTTATCCCTATAACACTATCGTAATCGCCGCACATCCCTGCATCACTCATATAGGCCGTGCCGCCGCTTATAATATGTGCATCGGCGGTAGGAATATGCGTATGAGTGCCAATAACCGCGGAAATTCGCCCAGCAAAATTATGCCCGAATGCCATTTTTTCTGATGTAGTCTCGCCATGTAAATCAACAAAGATAGCATCGCAATTATGCCCTAGCTTATATTCGGATAAAATTTGCTCCATCACCTTAAACGGATCGTCCATAGCATCCATGAATAATCGGCACATAAGATTTACAATCAATATCTTTTTCCCACCAGCAAGCTCATGCAAATGATAACCATTACCCGGAGTTGTTGGCGCAGGAAAATTTGCAGGCCGCAGCAACTTATTATCACGGGTGATATATTTAAGAATCTCGCGCTGATCCCAAACATGGTTGCCCGTTGTTATGCAATCGACACCAAGCTCATAAAATTGCTGGCAGAATTTTTCCGTTATGCCACGGCCATGCGCGGCGTTC
>JAMONE010000061.1 GCA_027066695.1 Micavibrio sp.
AATGCCTTCTGTGCCTAAGAATATAATAATCATGGCAAGGATGCAAATCCATAAAACACCGATTACCGCGCCCGATAAGACCGCGAGGCCATCGCGCATTATAACGCCAACTGCCATAAGAGCGATACCAAGACTGGGTATTGTGTTTGTCATAGGCAGAGGCACGCATATCGCCAGAGCCATTATAAGTCCGAATATACCGATTAAGTGAGAGAATATTCCGTGGGTGATAAATTTAAGGCGTGGCTTTACAAAGCGTTCGATTCGCTTGGACCAAGGAAGTAGAGCTTTTATAATTGCGCTCATTTTGCTGCGCTTTATGGTTTTGTTAAGCATCCATCGCGGCAGCCATATAGTGCGCCGCCCCATTGCTTGTTGCGCAGTTAATAGTATAAGCGGAGATGCCAACATTATATTAACGCCTGGCGGAACAGGCAGAGGCAGAGCCATAGGAATTGCCATTATAAGGATAATCAGGCCAAATCCACGCTCATGCACAGCCTCAAGAAGGTCGTTGATACTAACTTCTTCACCGCTCATTTCCGCGTCAATTTTTCTGAATATGTCAGATATACTATTCATTTGTGTTTGATAGCAAAATTTCATTGTATTTACGAGTGAAAATACAAGACTATTGCATAATAATACTTTAACCAAAACAAGCTAATTGATTCTTATGCCATTTATAATTCGTTGGGTAGCAATATTCATGAAAAAGCTATAATGGGTTTGATAATTTCTGGATTATCTTTTGATGATTTCTAGTAAATTGCTTGTTTATTACTATGATAACCTCTAGTAACATATCTATGAAATTATGTTGCTAGAGGGCTGAATTATGTTTGATATACGTGCGATTAGAAACAATCCTGATGAATTTGACGCTGGTTGGGCGCGGCGTGAGTTAGATGAGCAGACTCCTGCGATTTTATCTCTGGATACGCAACGCCGTACAGTCCAAGTCGCTTTGCAAGATGCACAGGCTGACCGTAATGCTGAATCGCAAAAAATTGGTGCAATTAAAAAATCTGGTGGTGATGCTTCTGAACAAATGAAATTTGTTGCAAAGTTAAAAGAAGAGATTAGTGAACATGAAGAAAAGGAGCGCGTACTTGGTGCGCAGCTTAATGATTTACTATCATCACTGCCAAATCTTATGTCTGAAGAAGTACCTAACGGTGCGAGTGAAGATGATAATCAAGAGCTTTATCGCTGGGGCGAGATTAAGCGCGAGAGCGGCGCGGATCATGTGGAAATCGGTGAGGCTCTCGGGCTGATAGATTTTGAAGTGGCGGCGAAAATGTCGGGTGCGCGTTTTACTATGCTTAAAGGCGCTTTGGCGCGGATGGAGCGGGCGTTAGCGCAGTTCTTCCTTGATACCCATATATCAGATCATGGCTACATGGAAATATCTCCGCCATTATTGGTGCGGGATAATGCGCTTTACGGCACTGGGCAATTGCCGAAATTTGCCGAAGATCAGTTTAGCACTAAAGAAACCAATCATTTCCTTATTCCAACGGCTGAAGTTCCGCTGACTAATATTGTAGCGAATGATATTGTGGAAGGGGAAAGCTTGCCATTGCGTTTTTGCGCTCATACGCCGTGTTTCCGCTCCGAGGCAGGCAGTGCGGGGCGAGATACGCGCGGAATGCTGCGCCAACACCAGTTCTACAAGGTTGAGATGGTGAGCATTACTACGCCCGAGCAATCCCACGCAGAGCATGAGCGTATGTTAGCTTGCGCGGAAAATGTTTTGAAAAAGCTGGAATTACCTTTCCGCACTGTTACGCTATGTAGCGGTGATACTGGCTTTGGCGCGACCAAGACTTATGACATAGAAGTATGGCTACCAGGGCAAGAAACCTACCGCGAGATTTCCAGTGTATCTAATTGCGGAGATTTTCAGGCTCGGCGTATGAATGCACGCTCGCGCAATAAAGGTGAGAAAGATACTCGCTTTGTCCATACTTTGAATGGTTCAGGCGTTGCTGTTGGCAGGGCGTTAATTGCTGTGATTGAAAATTATTACGATCCTGAAGACGGCGGAATTTTCGTTCCCGAGGTTTTGAAACCTTATATGGGTAGTATCGAAAAAATCACTGCTAAATAGGATTTGACAATGAAAAAATCGATACTACAAAGAATTATTCCATTCGATGATTTGAAGGAAACAGTTTTGCGTTTTCCTCTATCGGTTTTATGTGCGCTTAGCATTTTTGTTATATCGATAGTGTTGGTTCATGAATTTATTGATTATCCTAATGATGAATGGCTCGCGCGGGTGATAGCTATTTTGGGGTGCTGCTATTTATGGTTTGGAATATCCAAAATCATGGCGCAAAGCCAAGGCTGGGGCAGGGTTAAATATCTTGTGGTTAGCTTTGTCGTAGCAGGGGGGATAGCTGCATTACTTTTACTATCATCTCTTTGGTGGATGAGTTTAGTATTCATTATCCCTGCTTTGCTGCTAACCTTAATGATTGCGCCGTATTTAACTGGCGGAGATGATATATCTGTGTGGTTTTTCAACCGAATAACATGGTTTGGCGTTGTTGTTTCCTACGCCGCACTAATCATGTTTGCAGGTGGTTTAAGCTTAGCTTTGAGTGCGATTGATGTGCTGTTTGATGTTGATATTAAAAAAGAAATTTACGTTGATATATGGCTGTTTGCTGCGCTGGTTTTAGGGCCGATTTATGCGTTGTCATGGGTTCCTAAAAACTTTGAATTTAGCGATGATGATTGCCGTGATCCGGGCGGCTTAAAGTTCATTGTAAACTGGATTTCCGCGCCGATGGTGATTGTGTATCTGCTTATTTTATATGCATATTTCATCAAAATCACTATGACTGGCGAGCTTCCAAACGGGCATTTGGCTTATATGATTACAGGCTTTGCGGGGGCGGGGATTGTTACTTATCTGGCGGCGTGGCCGCTTCGTAATGAAGGCTCGTTGCAACTGAAACTATTTTACAAGATTTTCTTTCCCGCGTTGCTTATTCCTGTGGGGTTTCATTTCTATGCAATATGGGAGCGTATAAGTGCGTATGGCGTGACCGAGCAACGTTATTTGCTCCTAATATCCGCAATTTGGTTTATGCTTATGGCGGTGAGTAATAGCATCGGGAGAATTCCGATTAAGGCCATCCCCGCTAGTTTAGCGATATTGATGATATTTGCATCTTTTGGCCCTTGGGGCGCGGTTAGTGTTTCGGGGTATAGTCAGTATTCACGGCTTGAAACCTTGCTCACA
>JAMONE010000062.1 GCA_027066695.1 Micavibrio sp.
TAATTATGACCCGCCGATGAAGGATTTCGTTGTTGCGGATGGTCGTTTCATATATTTTTATGATGCGGAAATGGAGCAGCAAACAAACGCTCCTATCGGCAGTACGCTTGCGAATTTCTTCTTGCGTAAGAATTTTTCCTTCTCGGGTGATTTAATGGTGCAAGACGCAAAATTCGCGGCGGGATTGTTACAGATAAGAGTAGTTCAAGCGGATGATCAAAATGCAGGATCGATAACTTTTGCATTTGGGAAAAAGCCGTTTGAACTTAAAAAATGGCGCATAATCGATCCACAAGGGATGATTACAGAAGTTGAATTATTCCATCTAAAAACAGGAATGAAGCATCCATCAAAATTATTTGCCTATATTGATCCTAAAAGACTTGATGGAAAACCGACATATAATGACTAATAATAATGGCCCTTTAGAACATTTAATTTGCCTATTGTCGGGGCTTCCTGGGTTAGGGAATCGTTCTGCTCGGCGTATTGCCTTGCATTTACTATCTAAGCGCGGCGCATTAATGATGCCGCTTGCCAATGCTCTATCTGATACAGCGCAAAATGTTAAGAGCTGCAATATTTGTGGTAATCTTGATATGATTGACCCATGCGCAATTTGCACAAGCCACAAACGCAATAACACGCAAATATGCGTGGTTGCGGGAGTTAGCGATGTTTGGGCGATTGAGCGCACAGGTGCATATCAGGGAAAATATTATGTGCTTGGCGGATTGCTATCGGCTCTTGATGGCATAGGCCCTGAAGATTTGCGCATAAATAAGCTCATCGAAATAATAGAGAGCTCAGAAGCAATAGAGGAAATCATCCTCGCTCTAAGTGCTACGGTAGATGGGCAATCAACAGCTCATTACATATCAGATCACCTTGCGCCATTAAGCGTTAAAGTATCGCATCTTGCACATGGCGTTCCAGTTGGCGGAGAGCTGGATTATCTTGATGATGGTACTATTATCACAGCTCTGCGCTCTCGTAGTTAAAAACTATTCCTTCTCAGAAATATATGCTGTTCCAGCCACGCTTACTTGCAAAACTGCCATATGCGTGTAATGCGCACTGTGATCGCCGCCAATGGCTATGTCATAATAAGTTCCCGCAGGAAAATAGTGATCGCTTGAGCTTGCCGTTACCGCTGCGCTGCCAAATGCGATATATACAGCAACATCACTATATACACTGATGATGCGCGTTTCACCATCAAACGCCGTAGAATTACGCGCAGATGTTGCGCCAACAGTAATGCTATGCGCTCCACTTGGTTTAAAGCGCATGGCAGGAATTGGGTTATCATTTAAATCTTGTGGTAATAGGGTAGTCATATTTATCTCCTTAATATTAAAACAAAAAACCCCGCTTAAAAGCGAGGTTGTAAATGGATTCGTGGTGTTTATGCTGCTCACTATAGGATTATTTTCTTACTCTGTCAAGCGGAAGATTTTTATTCGCACTGAAACAGCACATACCGCTTGTCAGTGCGGCAGTATGAGCGCACCCAAAACACAGAAAACAAGCTCCACCCAGATATCCAAAGAGCGATCATTTGGGGGGGATGCTCGAATATTGTGCTTAAAATACTAAGCGTAAGAAGAAGGATTGATCCGATAACAGCATTTAGCGCATATGACATGCCTTTTGTCGATGATGCGAATAATGTCAAAATGCAATAAAATATTAGAATTGCCAGAACAATAAAAGCGTTCCCGTCTAAAATAGATGCGCTATATTGGTTAAGAATATCAATATAGCTGCTGTTTATCACCCAATTTAAATTTAATAATGAAGTGCCAAAAAGCACAGTAAAGACAATCAATAATAACTTTGAGGCGTGGTCACTATAGGCATAAGTTTGTCCAGCCCAAAAGCCTGCGCCAATTATAAAGAATATCGAGATATTTTGTATTAAGGCAACTCTTGGAACTAAATCATGTGATAAATAAAAACTATAAGCCACATATATAAAGGCAACACCAAACCATAGCAGGGTTCGCCCCTCTATAGCATGTAGAGCGAAAATACCGCGCTTCATGTAATTTGTGCCGTTCATACGATGAAGTAAATCATGCGCAAGAGGCGAGCTGTTATTATTTGTGCTTTTGGAAAAACCCGTCTTGGTAAATGGCATGAAATGCTCGCTCACCTCATAAAGCGAGAGGATTCGCATGAATATAAAACCACCCCATATGATAGATAGAATACCTATTTGAAGCTCTTTTAATTCAAAGAATAAAAAGGATAAAACACTTACGATAACTAGGGTAATATAGATAAATAATCCAGGATGTTTTGAATTATAGTAGGAGATCATTATCGCCACTCTATATCGTTATTGATGTCCATGCTAACGTTAGTAAGAATAATATTTTCTGCTTGTGCGCTATAGATATAATTAGTATCAGGTGCGCGGTTATCACCCATAATAAGGGTAAAGCCCATAATTATTTGAACGCAAGCAAATAGAGCAATTGCAAGCATTGCTCTATGACGGCCAGTATTGATTCTCGTTATTTTCATACCTAATATAGTATTTGATTATCGAGAGTCTGAACACTCCTTATAGCTACCATAATAGTTTATCGTCTCGCCATAGCCTAATTGAACGTGTTTTTTCAAGTCAATATTGGTTAAAACCGTTGATATCTGCGCGTTTTTAAATTGGGTGAATTGTGAAATTCCGTTGTGGACAGTTTTGCGAGAGGTTTTATTCCAAGACACAACATAAAGCAATTGATCGGATAATTTTTCAAGTGCGCGCGCATCAGACACCGCCATACAAGCTGGAGAATCAATGATAATAAGATCATAAGCCTTGCGCAAAGAGCGGAGCAATTGCTCTAGCTTTTCAGATGATACAAGATCAAGCGCACTATTAGGAACGGATCTGCCGTAGATTATATGCAAGCCTGACGGATCAGTGGTATCGATTACTTCTTCAAGTTTGTTCTTACCACTTAAATATTCCACTAATGATAGGGTATTTTGTTGGCCAAATATTTTATGAATGCTGGGCTTTCTTAGATCAGCGTCAATTAAAATAACGCGCTGGCCTGATTTTGCAGCAAGCTGGGCAATCCATGAGGATAGGGTTGTTTTGCCCTCATTCGGAAGAGATGAGGTAAGGGTTATGACTTTATGCTCACGATCATTTGCCTCGGCGCAAAGCTTAATTACTAGCTTTAACGCACGTACAGCCTCGGCAGTGGTGGAGGATGGGTTATCAATTACATAGCTTG
>JAMONE010000063.1 GCA_027066695.1 Micavibrio sp.
CCTATCAAAGCTGAAAAATCAGGCACAGTAACCCAAATTCTGGTTGAAAATGCTCAGCCAATTGAATTTGGTGATGTTTTGATAGTTATTGAATAGCTTTATAACTTATAGATATAAAGAATCAATAACTATGCTCCAGATAAATAGATGGATGAATAAAGATGTTTAAAAAAATATTGATAGCTAACCGCGGTGAGATCGCCCTTCGTATTATTCGTGCGTGTCGTGAGATGGATATAGAAACAGTTGTTGTTCATTCAACAGCAGATACAAGTTCTATGCCTGTGCGTTTAGCTGATGAGTCAGTATGTATTGGCCCGCCAGCAGGTAAGGACAGCTACTTAAATATTCCCTCTATTTTAACTGCTGCCGCACTTACAGGCGCAGATGCTATTCACCCTGGATATGGGTTTTTATCAGAAAATGCACAATTTGCACGTATGGTGGAAGAGCATGGCTTTACCTTCATTGGCCCATCTCCCGAATTAATAGAGAGCATGGGCGATAAAGTTTGCGCGAAACAAACAGTGCAAGAGCTTGGCTTGCCCGTTGTTCCAGGTTCTGAAGGCGCAATTGACAGCGTTGAAGATGGCTTGCAAACATCTATTGATATGGGCTTTCCAGTGTTAATCAAAGCTGCTAGTGGCGGTGGCGGTAAGGGTATGCAAATAGTTGAAAAAGCCGAAGATTTTGCTCTAGCTTATAATACTGCGCGCACCGAGGCTAAAGCTAATTTTGGTGATGATACGGTTTATTTAGAGAAATATCTTAAAAATCCGCGCCATATTGAAATTCAGGTATTTGGTGATTCTCATGGAAATGCTATTCATTTGGGAGAGCGTGATTGCTCTATTCAGCGTCGCCATCAAAAGCTTTTAGAAGAAGGGCCGTCCCCCGTTCTATCAGAAGAGCTGCGCGAGGAAATAGGCTCTTTGGCCGCTAATACTGTGCGTAAGCTTGGCTTTGAAGGCGCTGGTACTATTGAATTCTTATATGAAGACGGTAAGTTTTATTTCATGGAAATGAACACGCGCATTCAAGTTGAGCATCCTGTAACTGAAATGATTACGGGCATTGATTTAATAGCCGAGCAAATCCGCATTGCTGCGGGTGAGCCACTTAATATTGCTCAAAATGGCTTTCGTTTCCGTGGCCATGCTATCGAGATACGCATTAATGCAGAAGACCCCGACACATTCATGCCATCACCTGGAACAATTACACAATTTCATGCGCCAGGCGGCTTAGGCGTTCGTTTTGATAGTGCAATATATAGCGGCTATTCAATTCCACCATATTACGATTCAATGATCGGTAAGCTGATTGTTCATGGCCGTAATCGTGAGGAATGCATTAAACGCTTGCTCCGCGCTATACGTGAAACTGTGGTTGAGGGCGTTAAGACTACCCTTCCATTGCATGAATGGATATTAAAGCAGCCTGAATTTATCTCTGGTGACTATACAATCAAATGGCTTGAAGAAAAGCTTGCCGAGAAAAATGCTAAATAACGAAATAACCTCTGAAATTTTACTGTTGGCATATTCCCAAGGCCTGTTTCCTATGGCAAAAGACGCACAAGCCACCGATATAGCTTGGTATTGTCCTGAGCTTCGCGGGCAGCTCTCTATTACTGATATGCATATCCCGCGGCGTTTAAAGAAGAGCATCCGCCAAATGAGAATAGGCGGCAAGCCTTATGAAATCCGCATAAATCACAGCTTTGAACATGTAATAAATGCATGCGCAAAGCAAAATGAAACACGCACAGAAACATGGATAAATGCGCAGATAATTGATGCTTACTGCAAGCTTCATATGGAAGGCTATGCACATAGTGTTGAGTGCTGGCAGGATGATGAAATAGTCGGGGGCTTATATGGCATTGCTATGGGCGGCGCATTTTTTGGTGAGAGCATGTTCTCCACCGTAAGTGATGCAAGCAAGGTTTGCCTCATTCACTTGGTTGCAAGGCTAGGCCATGCAGGATTTAAAATACTGGACACACAATTCACAAATGACCATTTAGAGCAATTCGGCGTATATGAAATCCCCCATGATGAATATATGGAGCAGCTAAAGCCAGTATTGCAAATGCATTGTATTTTTGATTTTAAAGAGGGTTATAGCTGATCATTTTATTTATGCTTTTGCAGAGCGTTTATATGATATAGTAGTTCAGGTTAACAATCTGACACCATTAAGCACAGTAAAAATCAAAGTTGTCACTCTCGCCTGCGCTGGTATAACGTTATTATCTTATTTCTAATCTAAACTACTAACGATCCTTGAATATTATGAAACTTATTAGTTCTGAAAAAGGAAATGTCCTTATAATTATTTTTATTGCCATTGCGCTATTTGCTGCTCTTTCTTATACGGTTGCTAATATGATGCGCGGAGGATCTGACATTGGCCGTGAAAAATCCAGCATTTACGCTGCGGAAATCCTAACCTATGCACAAAGCTTAAAAGAAGCGGTGCAGATGTTGCGCATCTCTAATGCTTGTGAGGATGAGGATATTAGCTTTGAAAGTAATTTGCTTTCAGGCTATGAGCATTCACCGATTGCCTCGAATAATTGCAAAATTTTCCATCCTGATGGTGGCGGGGTTTCCTATATAAAGCCAAATGAGGATGCGAATGACGGGTTAGACTGGATATTTACAGGGGATAATGACGGCTATAACATCGGGACAAGCTGTAACGCTGCCTCATGCGCGGATTTAATCGCGATCATGCCAGAAATTTCATTAGAGATTTGCAAAGCAATAAATAAAAAGCTCAATATTTCCTCTGCTAATAACTATATGACACAAGAAGATGATGCCTTTAGTGTTGTAAAATTCCAAGACACATATAGCTATAGCGAAAGATTATCAGATAGCGCAATATTTATGGCTCTCGATGGTAAATATAGCGGTTGCCTCGAAGGCAAGGATACCCCCCAAAGCGCAGGGGAATATTATTTTTATCAAATATTACTGGCGCGATAGCCATAGTGGTTTGCATTGTTAAGTTTTATATGTATAAATACCTCCACTTATGAGGAAATTATTTAATTTTAAGGAATAAAAGATATGAGCATAATTAACATTAAAACAGGGCTTGCAGAAATGCTTAAAGGCGGAGTTATAATGGATGTTGTAACTGCCGAGCAAGCCAAAATTGCCGAAGGCGCGGGCGCGATTGCCGTGATGGCGTTAGAGCGCGTTCCCTCTGATATCCGAAAAAGTGGCGGCGTTGCA
>JAMONE010000064.1 GCA_027066695.1 Micavibrio sp.
CGGGATCGGCATGTTCATCAGCAATAATCGGTATCAAACGATCTGTCAGCGGCAGAGCCACAGATTTTCCGATTAAATCCTTGTAACGTTCATCATCAGGATTAACCGCAACCGCGCTATCACCCAGCATAGTTTCAGGGCGAGTTGTCGCAACAGTGATAAATCGCTCGGTAGCTCCCTCAATCGGATAGCGGATATGCCACATTTTACCCTTTTGATCGCGCTGCTCTACCTCCAAATCAGAAATAGAAGTCAACAGCTTCGTATCCCAATTAACAAGGCGCGTATCCTTATAAAGCAAGCCCTCTTTATATAGCTGCACAAATACCTTACGCACAGCTTTAGACATATTTTCATCCATGGTGAAACGCTCGCGCTTCCAATCAGGGGTTGCGCCAAGGGCTCTCATTTGCTTAACAATTGTGCCGCCCGACTCCTCTTTCCATTCCCAAACTTTTTCCAAAAATTTCTCGCGTCCAAGCTCATGGCGCGATATTCCTTCTTTATCGAGCATCCGCTCCACCACCATCTGCGTAGCTATCCCCGCATGATCCGTTCCAGGTTGCCAAAGCGCATCCTTACCCTTCATTCGGTGATAACGGGTTAGTAAATCCTGCAATGTCGTATTAAGCGCATGCCCCATATGAAGGCTGCCCGTAACATTTGGCGGGGGCATCATAATGGTATAAGGCTCGTTCTTGCTCTCGGGATTACAAGCAAACGCGCCTGAACTTTCCCAGTCCTGATAATGCTTTTCTTCAATATTTTTAGGGTTGAAATTTTTATCCAGCATGATCTTAATACTCCTCTTAAATAACGAGGAAGATCATAACGTTTTCAGCAACAATGGCAAGAAAATCATTTTAAAAACATGTAGGTATAATCAAGCCATATTAAAGTGACAAATGCCTATCTTTACTTTAAAGCTATATGTACAATATCAATTTTAAGGAGCAAACATGGCATATTCACTAGATTTACGGATACGAGCAATAGAGTTATTAAACTCTAATGAACCTATAGTTGAGGTAAGCGATTTATTATAGCTATAGGATGTTGAAAGTTCATAGGAAATCCAGCATCAATGATGCCTGTCATGAATATTTAATTTAAGATACCACCATCTTTAGCTTTTTCACGCAATATTTCGTATTGCTCTTTCAGCCTAATATTGAGCTTGCCTTTCTTCTTTTTAGAAACGTAGCTTTGCTTATAAAAGAGTTTCGTTAACTCTTTATCTTCATATATAGAATAATTTTCAAGAATCCCCATTACTTGTAAAATTGGATAACCATTTCTGTTAATGCCAGCAAATTCTCCATGAGCAAATATTTTTATCTTCATGACTAAATATGCTTTTCTGTATCTATACATTTTTTCTTTTTTTCTGTTAGCTTCATCATATCTATCATGATATTGTTTTGTTGTTTTCTTAATATATTCATTAGCAACCTCCTCTGTCATTGGTATATGCGTCAAAGAGAAGGGACGGCTAAATTCCATATTAAGAACCCTAGGGTACCCATAAGCAATACCATGCTCCAAAACACATGGCTTTGCAGAAGCATCTGAGGCAAATAATTCAAACCTGCGTAGAGCTACTATCTTATAATCCTCTTTTAATGCAAAGGCTTGACGCCTAATACTAAAATCCTCGAGTTGCAATGGCATTATAAAACTAAAGCGTGTAGGAAATTCTGATTTATTTTCCTCTATAAAAACTTTTGCAGCATCCCTGATTTCGTTCCACTCAAGCTCATCACCTGAAAACTTTTTGTAAATTTCACATTCATTAATCCTCATAAATTCGTCAACGTTATTATTTTCCGAGATTTTATAAAGCCCTAAAGCCCAATACATATGCGCTAAAGCTTTTACCGTAGGGACTTCATAGATATACTGACTAACGATATCATCTTGATCAAACATCTCTATTTCTGCGCCAGGCCCCTCATTATGATTCATATATTTTTCTTCATAGCCATCAACAATAAATTCTAATTGTGCGTGCGCGCTGCTGGCCATGATGAAAACACATGACAGCATGAATATAACAAGACTCAATTGTAAAATTAAATTCTTAGACAATATCGCTCCAAAATAAAATTATTTGCACAATTATACTTAATAGTAACACGAGACATCAATAAACAAATAAAAATATCTTTAAAATTATAGATATTGTTTTTCTGTGTTTATGTTACTTATTATGCTACAAGGATATCTTGCTTAATAACAAAAAAACCGAAGAATTGGTCAATGCGCCCTTTATCAGAAGCTACATCACGGATTGCCAGTAAGAGTTTCTCGCGCAAATATGTCGCATTGGGACGAGTTATTAAGCAATGGCCGGCAATTATGGGTGATGAGTTTGCCGACAAGGCACAGCCATTGAAAATCAACTATCGCAAAGCTATGAGAGGCAAAAAACCTACTGCTACACTTGATATCGCAACAAGCAGCTCATACGCAACGACATTGCCATATCAAAAAGATTTGATCCTAGAGCGAATCAATCAACTATTCGGAGACCAATGGATAACTGATATTCGCTTTGTTGTTAGCGAAATTTCCCACACCCCTCTCTTAAAGAAAAAGATAACTTCCCCCTTGACGATGGGCGAAAAAAAATATTTATCAGAGACACTAAATCAAGTAGATGATCCTGAATTTAAAGAAAAACTTGAAAGCTTTGGCAAGGCTTTGTTGGCAGACATAAAACTAATGGAAAGATTATAATGAAAGTAAATGCAATAACTCTTAGGTCGGGCAACATTATTGAGTATAATGATAAGCTGTGCATGGTTGTTAAAAATGATATTCAACAACCTGGTAAGGGCGCATCAGTAGCACAAATTGAAATGCGCGATATCCGCACAGGCAATAAAGATAATGTTAGGTTTCGCACTCAAGAAACGGTTGAGCGTATTCGCCTTGATCAAGTGAAATTTCAGTTCTTATATATGTCAGGTGATGATATTCACCTTATGAATAATGAAACATATGATCAAATTACCGTGACAAAAGAATCTATGGGATCACAAGCCACATATTTACAAGAGAACATGGTTATTGAAGTTGAAATGCATGAGGGCGAGCCACTTGGCTTTAAATTACCCGATCGCATTATCTTTGAAATTGTTGAGGCAGAGCCTGTTATAAAAGGTCAGACCGCTACTACGTCATATAAGCCTGCTATTTTAGAAAATGGTGAAAAGGTTATGGTTCCTCCGCATATTGAAGTTGGAACAAAAGTCGTTGTGCGCCTCGAAGATGGCGTTGGAACTTACTTAGAAAGATATAAAGGTTAAAATAATGGTTACTCAAACTCCCGTAATGAATGTAATGATGCGCGCAAGTGAAAAAGCGGCGCGTACATTGCTGCGCGACTACAACGAAGTCGAACATCTTCAAGTTTCAGAAAAAGGCCCAGGAGATTTTGTTTCTGCTGCGGATAGACGCGCTGAAGAAATTATCTTTGAAGAGCTAAAAAAGGCACGCCCTGATTATAGCTTCCTTATGGAAGAAAGTGGCGCTGTTGAGGGCAAAAACCCTGATTATCGCTGGATTATTGATCCGTTAGATGGGACAACAAATTTCTTGCACGGGCTGCCTCATTGGGCAATATCTATTGCGCTAGAACATAAGGGTGAGATTATTGCAGGGCTTATCCATGATCCTGTTAAAGATGAAATATTCCACGCCGAAAAAGGTAAGGGAGCTTTCATGCGCCGCCGCCGCCTTCGCGTATCGGGACGTAATGATATGAGCAATGCCATAATTGCAACTGGCGGCGTTCATGTCGGATTTTCAGCAGCTAAGAAGAAGCGTTATATGGCTGAATATATGGCTATTCACAATGTTTCGCCATGCGTACGTCGTTTTGGCGCGGCCGCGCTTGATCTTGCTTACGTGGCCGCGGGACGCTATGAGGGCTTTTGGGAGCGTGATTTAAAGTCATGGGATGTAGCCGCAGGAATAATCATTGTAAAAGAAGCTGGGGGTTTTATTTCAGATCTTGATGATATTCGCAAAAACCCTGTAAATACTGGTAATATACTCGCGACAAATAACAATCTTTTTGATTCTATCGGAAAGGTTCTTAAGTCTGTGAAGTAAATTTAAAAAGGAAATGGGGGGGTATTTTGAAAAAATTCAATAAAGTAAAATCACTCCTTATTATGCTTGCTGTAGGATTTAATATCTTAGGTCTTGCAAATATATCCAGTGCGCAAGAAGATGTCCCGATACCACCTAAAAGGCCTGATATTTTAAATGTTTCACCAGCTTATATTGAAGAGCTGAGAAACCGTGGTAAAAAAACGCAGGATAAACCTGACAATCTATTGCCATTACCTCCTCCCGTCGTTGATAGCGCCCCCACTTATAGTGAGGCAGAAACACAAATTGTTGATATTACGCAATCTATAGACCTTATTAATCTTCTTGACCCCTCCAATGCGTCAATCCCCCTACCCGCGCATAAACCATCATTTAATAATATCGAACCAGCATCTGGTGATAATAATGAAATAGATGAAAATGAGACAACATTAATAAGTTTTGTTTTAAAGCCTGAGCAAATCGCACTTGATAAGAATTTAGAATATTTCTTAAAGACCCATGCTATAAAATCATTTAATGAAAATTCAAAGCTTAAAATGAATATATATGCCTATGCCACGCCGATCGCTGGTGAACCACATAGTGATGTAAGAATATCTCTTGCGCGGGCATTAAAAGTCAGAAGCTTTCTAATTAACAACGATATCGCGCCTAACCGCTTAAAACTCAGCCCTGTAGGAAGCGATGAAAATAACAGCAATATTGACCGTATTGATTTGATCTTTATTGAGATGTAGAGCTACCCCTCATTCATGTGGATAAAAAATTAATCATAATCACTGTATTTCTTGACATTTGAGGTGTTTATCTATGCTATAGGCGATAGTCTTTTAAATTATGGAGTTTTTACTATGTCAAAATCTGAAAATCAGGTTAAAGAAAAAAAGAAGCCGCTTGTGGCTATTATTTTGGTTGTACTTTTATTACTTGTTGGAGTTCTCGCTATTGGCGTTTTCAATAATTCTGATAAATCAAAAACTTTGGATAAAAATACTGAAGTTGCAATGGATAACACTGAAATTAATCAAGCAAACACTGCGTCAGAGCCTGTGGCTATAGCTGAGTTTAATCTTGAGCAAGCGTCTAAACCACGCATTTTAGGCAATATTGATGCTCCGATTAAAATTTCAGAACATAGCTCTTTCACATGTGGTCATTGTTCAAAGTTTCATAAAACTAATTTTAAAAAAATAAAACAAGATTACGTTGATACTGGTAAAGCATATATCGTATTTACCGATTTCCCTTTAAATGGTCGCGACATAGAAATAGGTGCGGTTGCACGCTGTGTTCCTGAAAAAGCTTATTTCAGCTTCATACAGCTTCTTTTCGAAACACAAAGAGATTGGCTAAAAGAGGATTTCATCGGCTATGTTAAGCAAAATGCAAAATTAACAGGTGCTAGCGAAGAGCAAGTTAACAACTGCTTAAACAGCGAAGAGTTGCACAAAGCTTTGGCAAATCAGCGCGAAACGGCAATGGATAAACATAATGTAAGATCTACGCCGACATTAGTTATTAATGACACTATTGTCATTCCAGGTCTTTCACCATATTCGGAGCTTAAAAAAGTACTGGATGCGGAGTTCGAAAAGACTGCTAAATGATCCAATTTGCAAGCCTTCGGCTAAGTGGTTTTAAATCATTTGTTGATAAAACAGAGTTAGAGATCGGATCAGGGCTTAACGGTATTGTTGGGCCTAATGGTTGCGGTAAATCTAACTTGGTTGAGGCACTGCGTTGGGTAATGGGTGAAAGCTCGGCCAAGCGTATGCGTGGCTCTGGAATGGAGGATGTTATATTCTCTGGCACAGATCAGCGCAGCGCACGAAACTTTGCAGAAGTTTCTCTACTTCTCGATAATACAACGCGCCAAGCTCCTGCGGCATATAACAGTAATAACGAAATTGAAGTCATACGTAAGATTGAGCGTGACAAAGGCTCAGGCTATAAGATTAACGGCAAGAATGCGCGTGCGCGTGATGTGCAAATGCTGTTTGCCGATACCGTTACAGGGGCTAACTCCCCTTCTCTTGTGTCTCAAGGGCATGTTACGCGCATGATTAATGCAAAGCCGCAAGACCGCCGCCTTATCTTAGAGGAGTCAGCGGGCATTGCAGGACTCTACGCTCGCAGGCATGAAGCAGAATTACGCTTGAAAGCTTCGGATAGTAATCTTGTTCGCGTTGAAGATATATTAGGATCTATGGATGGCAGGCTTTCAACCCTAAAACGTCAAGCGCGGCAAGCGTCAAAATATAAAAACATAAGTGCGCAAATTCGCCAGCTAGAATTAGTTGTTACATATCTTGAATGGCGCACCCTTATTGATAAGCAAACGGAAATCAAAGGTGGCTTTGCTTCTGCGGAATCGATGGTTGCACAAAAACTTATTACAGTAACCCAGCTTACCAAAACTCAAAATACACAAATAGAGGAGCTAGCCCCCCTTCGTAAAAAAGAGGCAGAGCTTTCCGCGCAGCTTCAAAAACATAAGCTTGACTTGCAGCATTTCGAGGAAGAAGCAAAACGATATAATAGTGACTTGATAGAGACAAAAACTCAAATCAATCAAACGCAAATTGACCTACAACATGAAAAACAGACATTGCTTGAAAGCTCTGATTTACTTAAATCAGCGGAGCAAGAATACGAATCATTATTGAAAAAACAAGAACAAGATACCAGCTCCCACGCAAAAAAACTTGCGGCTAAAGACACTCTTAAAATTAAAGTTATAGAGCTAGAAGAACGCTATACCGCGCTGAAAGAAAGTGCCGCAGAAGCTCGCGCCCGCGAAGAATCACTTGAAAAACAAATAGAGCGAAATCAAAACCGCATGAATATCCTTATGGGGCGGCGTGAAAATGCTTTAGAAGAAAAAGCGCGTTTGGTTATTGATGAAAACAGCCAAAAGACAATTATCGAGCTGGAAAATAAAACTGCAAGCTTAGAAAAAAGTTTGGAAGAACTTAATGATAAAACTGACGATGCGCGTCAAAATATTACGGATGCAGAGATTCAAACCGACGCTTCACGTGAAACATTACTAGATGCACAACGAAGCCATACCGAATTTACAGCCGAAATATCTATGCTGGAAAAATTCTTCCAACATGATGAGGATGATAACTTCAAGCCTATCCTTGACAATATAGTGACTAAATCAGGCTTTGAAAAAGCATTATCACGCGCAATTGGCGCGGCTCTTATGGCTTCTATTGATGTTAATGCTCCGACAAGCTGGCGTTTAAGCGATAATGATATAGAGCTTCCCGATCTTCCTGATGGTGCGCCGTCATTGCTGCCTAATATAGATGCGCCGCAAGAGCTTCACCTTGCTTTATCACAAATAGGTTTTGTCGAGGATCAAGCGACGGGCGAGGCATTAGCATCAACATTGAAAGTTGGACAATCGCTTGTCTCTGCCGATGGGTTTTTCTGGCGTTGGGATGGTTATCACATGCAAGCTCATGCAAATGATGCTCATTCAATCCATCTGGAGCAAAAAAACAAGCTGATCGAATTAGAAAGCCACCGCGAGAAAATTCAAGACAGGCTCGATCTTGCTCAAGATGATTTAAATCAAGATATCTGCGCACAAAACAAGGCTAAACAAGCTTATGATGATTTACTGCTTAATATAAAGGAAATCGAAAACAAGCTAAAAGACCTGCGCCCTGCTCTGCTGAAAATAAAGGAGAAGAATCTCCGCACCAAAAGTGAGCAAAAGCGTTATGAAGATCAAATCAACAATATTGATGAGGATGTAATTGCGCTGCAAGATGTTCTTGATAAAGACGGCATCGCTCTTGATATTCTTACGCAAAATCAAAATAAAGGCGAGCATAGCGACGCTCTTATATCTGAAATCAAAGACAAATGCGATGATGCTAAAGAGCTACATCAAAATGCCGTGCGTGAATTTGATATGCTAGAACAAGCGCAAAGCACGCGCCGCGCCCGTATTCAAGCCATTGCGGATGAGCGTATTTCCCTAAAGAACAGAGCTATTAGAGCCAAAGATCATCTTGGAAAGTTAACCTCTCGTGAGCAAGCTTTATCTGAAAAGCTCACAGATTTAAAAGCCAATCCAGTAAATGCAAAAACAGGCCATGAGGATATGCTCTGCCTTATATCTGAGATAGATAGTAAAAGAAACAAGGCCAGCGATCAGCTTGCAGCTTGTGAAAATGATATTGCTATCACTGGTAAAGCATTAAAAGAAGCCGAACACACGCTTGGAAATTCCCGTGAAGAGCGCGCGCACGCTAATGCCACATTATCTGCTGTTAATGAACAAATTCGTTCTATGGAAGCTCAAATAGAAGAAGATCTGGAGCTAAAACCCTCAGAGCTTATAAATCATGCCGCGATGGATTTGGAGAAATATCAAGCATCCGACCTCATTAAGCTAAAACAGGATAAGGACAAGCTCAATCGTGAGCGTGATAATATTGGCTCGGTTAATTTATGTGCAGAAGAAGAAGCGAGTGAGCTTGAAAAAGAATTTACAACGCTTTTAAATGAAAGAAATGATCTGCTGCAAGCAACCGAAGAGCTGCGCGGGGCAATTGATAAGATAAATAAAGAAGCACGCGAGCGTCTTAAAATTGCCTTTGATCATGTAAATGCACATTTCCAAAGACTATTTGTGCGGCTTTTTGGCGGAGGCAACGCATATTTAAAGCTTATCGAATCGGATGACCCTCTTGGATCAGGGTTAGAAATATTCGCACAGCCACCAGGAAAGGCTTTGCAATCACTATCCTTGCTATCAGGGGGAGAGCAAACTCTTACCTCTATTGCGCTTATTTTCGGTATGTTTTTAACTAACCCGTCGCCGATATGTGTACTTGATGAGATCGACGCGCCGCTGGATGATGCAAATGTTGATCGCGTTTGTAACCTGCTCGACGAAATTGCAGAGCGCGGGGAAACTCGCTTTCTTGTTATCACCCATCACCGCCTTACTATGGCGCGTATGGATCGTTTATATGGTGTTACCATGTCGGAAAAAGGCGTATCGCAACTTATTTCTGTTGATCTACAGCAATCATTTGGCTTTATTGATAAGAAAGTGGCTTAATCCATGTCAAAATTCATATCTGATGAGAAACAAAAAGAACTCGATGACCTTGAAAAACGTATAGAAACCGCACGTAAAAGCAAAACTAATGAAATAAATATAAAACGAGAAACCGAAGAAAATTCTCCCGAAGCAAAAAAAAGTGCACGGGCAGGTTCTGAGTTTCTAGCTAATATATTCGCTGGAGCGTTGCTAGGCTATGGCATTGACTGGTATTTTGGCACTACGCCATGGGCGATGATTTTCTTTATATTGGCTGGTTTTATCAGTGGAGTTTACCGCGCTAATGCTGCTATGAAAGAAAGTTATAAAGAAAATGACAAATGATTAAAAACTTTCATTGCTTATCCATAAAAAATAAGTTACAAACGTGAAAATTTTTAATAACTACCAAGTATTTTGTTCGGAGAAGCAAACGTGGCAAGCCCTATTCATCAATTCGTTGTTATCCCATTAGCCCCATTGGAAATTGCGGGTATTGATGTATCTTTTACAAACTCATCTTTATGGATGCTAATTTCCGCTGTGGTTTCTATTGTGTTTTTAAGTATGGCTATGCGCCGTAAAGCGATGATTCCTGGGCGGTTACAAATCACAGCAGAGCTGTTATATGAGTTTGTTGGTAAAATGGTGCAAGAAAATATAGGTAAGGATGGGAGGCAATATTTCCCGTTTATCTTTACATTATTCGTCTTTATTTTAACTGGTAATTTACTCGGTCTTTTCCCATACGCTTTTACTTATACATCACATCTCATAGTTACTGGTGTTTTGGCACTTTTGGTATTCTTTATGGTCATTGGGTTTGGCCTTTATAATCATGGATTAAAGTTCTTTAGACTTTTCTTACCACCTAATGTACCGTGGTGGTTGGTTGGATTTATTATTCCGATTGAAATTATTTCATTTTTTGTACGTCCTTTAACATTATCTGTTCGTTTATTTGCCAATATGATGGCAGGACATATTATCCTTAAAGTGGTTGTTGGCTTCGCTGTTAGTGCCGCTAGCATGGGCGTTGCGTGGGCGGCCTTGGGCGTGTTTCCTGTATTAATTAATGTTGGCTTAATAATGTTCGAGCTTTTAGTAGCTGTCATTCAAGCTTATGTTTTTGCAATTTTATCATGCGTTTATCTGAAAGATAGTGTTGATCTTCATCACTAAATCTGTATTATCGCATCGATGAAAAAAATAAGATTTTTTAAAACTATGTAAGAAGGAATAAAATAATGGAATTAGAAGCTGCAAAACTTATTGCTGGTGCGTTGGTAACATTACCTGCATTTGGCGCTGCTCTTGGTTTGGGTATGTATTTTGCATCATACAACAATGCAATCGCACGCAACCCAGAAACAAAGAAATTACTGGATGAGAAATTTTTCCTTATCTTGGCATTCATCGAAGCTCTTGGTATTATTCCAATTGGTATCGGCGCAGCAATGTTGTTCGGTTAATATATAGTCATAGATGCTATATAAACTTAAGTAATTAGGAAGATCGATAATGAGAAAACTGGCACTATCCAGCTTTTTAATGCTCTCATATGTAACGCAGGCTTATGCTGGTGGCGATGTGCCAAGTGATAGCCATGGCGGCGAACATCATGAAGAAGCATCAGGCGGTCTTCCTCAGTTAGATCCATCCTCTTTTGAGAGCCAAACTTTTTGGCTGGTTTTAATATTTATCGCTATATATTTAATTTTCTCACGTAAATCATTACCTGACATTTCAGGTGTTGTTGAAAATCGCGCAGAGAGAATTAAAAATGATTTAGATTCTGCTGCTATTTTAAAAGAAGAAGTAGAAGCTCTTCAATCTTCATATGAAGAAAATCTAAATACCACGCGTGAGAAATCTGCTCTTTTGTTCAAAGAGGTAGAGACTGACATTAAAGTAAAAACTGATACTCATGGTAAAGATTTTCAAGAATATGCGTTGAAGAAAACATCTGAGCTTGAGGCTAATATAGAAAAAGCTCGTTTAGCCGCTATGGATGAAATGAGCGATATTGCTGCGGAAGTAGCAGTAGAGGCCGCAGAGAAAATAATCGGCGTACGCACCGATGCTAAGAGCGTGAGGGATGTTGTAAAATCCCTAAACAAAGCAGCTTAGGAGATATAATCATGGAATTTTTAACTGCAATATTAGAAGATGGTTATATTTGGTACACCTTCTCATTCCTTATCTTTGGTTTTATCGTAATAAAATTAGGACGTCCTATTATACTTTCTGCACTAGACGGACGTATTGAGCAAATCAAAAAAGATTTACAAGAAGCCGAGAGCCTGCGCGTAGAAGCTCAAGAAATGCTTGCGCAATACCAGCGTAAACACCGTGATGCAGTGCAGGAATCAGAGGCAATGCTTACCGCTGCGCGTGAAAATGCCGAGCAGTTCAAAGCAAAAGCCGAAGCTGACCTTGAAGAAGTAATTAAACGCCGCGAAGCTCAGCTAGAAGATCGCCTTAAGCGCATGGAGCAAAATGCAATCAGTGAAATTCAATCATACGCAGCAGACCTTGCAATGAACGCCGCATCTCAAATAATTATTGAAAAGCTTGACAAAAAGACTAATGCGAAGTTAGTTGAACAGTCCATTGTGGATATTGAAACACATATTCACTAAAATGCGTTATGTTCAACTGTGGCCGTCGTTAAATTGCGTCTCACATATAAAAAATATGCTAAGCTTTATTTGCCTAGCCACATTTAAACATAACGCATTTTAAAACTGAATTTTATATAGGTATTTTGTCATGTCTAAAGCACAAGCTGCGCCCTCTTCCGATCAATCGCCAGAGCAAATAGTAAATGATCTTGGCCGTGAAGCAAAAGCGGCAGCGGCTGTTCTTGCGCGCACATCAACCGAAACCATTAATAATGCGCTTAATGCTTTAGCCAAAGCAATAGTAGCTCCCGCAAATATTGCTGCCATAATAGCCGCCAATGACAAGGATTTAGCCTCAGCCAAACAGCGCGGATTAAGCTCTGCCATGATGGATCGTCTAGCTCTAAGCGAAGAGCGCATTTATGATATGGCGCGTGGAATAGAAACTGTTGCTGCGCTTGATGACCCTAATGGCAAAATTTTGTGGGAGCAAAACCGCCCTAACGGCCTTAAAATACAACGCATTAGCTGCCCTTTGGGTGTTTTCGGTATGATTTATGAATCACGCCCAAATGTTACTATTGATGCCTCTATTCTATGCTTGAAATCCCATAACGCTGTTATCCTGCGCGGTGGCTCTGAAAGCCTGCATAGCTCGCTTGCGCTTCATAGCATCATTCAAGATACGTTAGAGCAATCATCCCTGCCAAAGGCCTGCGTTTCGATGATACCAACAAGCGACCGCGCCGCAGTTGGCGCGATGCTACGTGCGGCTGAATATATTGATGTGATGATACCGCGCGGTGGTCATGGTTTGATTGAGCGCGTAATGAATGAAGCACGTATGCCTGTGTTTGGCCATCTTGAAGGGCTATGCCATATATATGTTCACAAAAGCGCTGATGCGAATATTGCTAAAGACGTAACGCTTAATGCTAAAATGCGACGCACTGGAATTTGCGGAGCAATGGAAACTTTGCTGTTTGATGACAATCTCGATAAATCAATCGCCGCCGATATTATTGCAAATATTATTGATGGCGGCTGTGAAATTGTTGGTGATGCAAAAGTTCAATCACTTGATAGCCGTGTCGGCGCAGCCAGCCCTGAAGACTGGAACACCGAATATCTTGACGCTAAATTAAGTGCTAGATTTATTGGTGATGTGCAAAGCGCCGTTTCCTATATTAATGAGAATGGCTCTCACCATACTGATTGTATTATTGCCCAAGATGAAAAAGCCGTGGCCTATTTTCAACAAAACACAGATAGCGGCATAGTCATGCATAACGCCTCTACTCAATTTGCTGATGGCGGTGAATTTGGTATGGGCGCAGAGATAGGTATTGCTACAGGTAAAATGCACGCGCGCGGCCCTGTTGGGCTAGAACAGCTATGTACCTATAAATATCTGGTTCATGGAAACGGCCAAACGCGCTCTTAACCTATGACCATATTTTCCCCACCACATATATTAAATTCTGCGCGTTGGAAAAATATGCGCATAGGTATTTTGGGTGGCACATTTAACCCTGCTCATAATGGTCATGTTCATATTTCTAAAGCAGCATTAAAAATGCTTAAACTTGACGCTATTTGGTGGCTTGTAACCCCTCAAAACCCGCTGAAATCAGGGCATAATTTACCTAGCGTAGAGGCTCGCATAAAACAATCACATGAGCTAACAGAGCATAACCCAAAGATTATAGTAACCGATATGGAGCAGCATTTTGCGACAACATATAGCTATGATTCTATCAAGCAATTGAAAAAACATTATCCCAATACTAGCTTTGTTTGGATAACAGGAATGGATAATGCGAATAACCTACATTTATGGCACAATTGGAAAGAGCTTCTTGGTGAAATATGTATGTTGCATATTGCACGTGATGAGCCAATAGGCCTTGTAAAGAATAGTCCTGCGCGCATTATAGCCAGCCAAAAACATATTAATTTAACTCATGCAAGCAACGCCGAGCTTATCCCTAATACTACATATTGGCTGCTGCAAGAAGCCGTCGATGATATTTCCTCAACAAAAATACGCGAAATAACTTTGATTAAAGACAAAAAAAGCATATAAAGAAAAAATACTATAGGAGAAAACGTTATTTCAACAAATAATGATAAGAAAGAACAGCTAAGCTCGTCTCAAGCAAAAGATTTAATTAAAAAGTCTCTTGATGGAGATAAAGCGCAAAATATTATCTGCGTTAATCTTTCCGCAGACAATGCACTGGCTGATTATATGATAATTGCGTCAGGCACTTCATCGCGCCATGTTAACGGCTTAACTCGCAGACTTAAAGAGAATTTGCATGCTAATGGTGTTAAAGGGATAAGCATTGAAGGAGCAGATCAATGCGATTGGGTTGTTTTGGATGCTGGCGATGTTATCGTCCACCTCTTTCGCCCCGAAGTACGTGAGTTTTATAATATTGAAAAAATGTGGTGCGAACGCCCACCCTCATCTGATTCACCATTAGAGCCAACAACTGATAACGCTCAAATATAAATAGGAAGATTTCTTGCTGTGATTAAGATCGATATTATTTCAGTTTCTCGTGTTAAAAAAGGTCCGTATTTTGATCTGATTGAAGATTATAAAAAACGTATCAATTGGAAGCTTACTATTTACGAGCTTGAATCAAAACAAGCAGACGCAAAAAAACGCCAATATGAGGAAAGAGATAAAATCCTTAAACATCTTGATAATCAAGCAATTATTATTGCATTAGATGAACGAGGTGACGGCCTGAAATCACTGGATTTTGCCAAAACATTGGAAAACTTTAAAAATAACGGTGAAAATTATATCCAGTTCATACTTGGCGGCGCGGATGGTCTAACCCAAGAAGTTAGGGATAAATCTGATATACTCTT
>JAMONE010000065.1 GCA_027066695.1 Micavibrio sp.
CCTGATTTTATAGGAATGCTGATAATCGGATTATTATATCTCGGCTTTATATATTTATTTACGCCTGAATATATAAATATAATCATGCCAGAGCTAACGCCTATATATGGGCTGGATAAGCCATTTCCGATCTTTACGCGCTTGAACTATTTAATCTACGCAGGAATAGCTGCAATATTGGGTTTTTTCATTACAAAAAGCCACGCCAACAACACAAAAATGCAGCATGTAATTTTTGCTTGCGTAGGCTTAAGCATTGCCTGCACGATTCCCTACTATATTCAGCAAAAAGGGTTTCACTATCACGCTATACCTCTTTTAAGCTTTGCTATGGTGGCTTTATTCCTCGGCTGCTTTGCAACTGCAAAAACCTTTCTACGCCACAACGATCTCTCGCTTTGGGTGGCTTGCGCTGTCATTGCGGTATTAAGCTTGTCTTTTACAACTGGCGGAAAATATAAATATTTAACCAATGGGCAATTCACGGCGCAGCCATTAGTTGAAACCATTGATGATTTGGCATGGAACAAAACATATGCAACATATGATATGAAACAAATGCTCTCTGCCCTGCCCTATATAAGCAATCTTAAAAATGGCTCGCGCTTTGGCCATATCTGGGGAGTACACGGCCTATCGATAAAAATGAAGACAGTTAGTGATGAGCAAGAAAAGCAAGCCATAAAGGCGCAAATGCTTGGATATGTAGATATGATGGCCCAAGACATGCTGCGCTATAAGCCTAGTGTTATAATTATTCCAAGATATAGCAAGCCAAATACAAACGATAATAATAATAATAATAACTACCTGAAATTCCTAATGAGCAGTGAAAGCTTCAAAAACAGCATGCAAAACTATATATTTGAAGCCAGCATACCATTTGACACCACTCTAACAGGGACAAGCTATGATCCTGAAAAGATTGTTGTCCATGACGTTTATGTGTTAAAAGAAGACCATAACTTTATAAATAAGTAAGCAAAGAAACAGCCTATGATCAAGCCTAAAGAATTAATATCAATCATAATACCTTGCTATAACGAAGAGGCCGTTATTAATATATGCCACAAAGCCGTTAGCGATGTTATTGACACGCTGGATTATAACTTCGAAATTATCTACATAAATGACGGAAGCTCTGACTCCACGCATCAGCTTTTGGAAAAAATACATGAACAAGATGCCCGCAGCGTCATAATAAGCTTCTCTCGTAACTTCGGTAAAGAAGCCGCCATGACAGCAGGAATCGATAATGCACGCGGGGACGCTCTTATAATTTTAGACGCTGACCTCCAAGACCCGCCCGCCCTCATTCCTGATATGCTTCACATGTGGAAGGAAACTGGCGCAGATGTTGTCTATGGCCAAAGGTTAGAGCGCGAGGGCGAGACTTGGTTCAAAAAATTCACCTCTAACGGGTTTTACAAAGTAATAAACTTTATTGCCAATAATGTCGAAATTCCAAAGAATACTGGCGACTTCCGCCTGATGAACCGCCGCTCTATCGACGCGCTTGTGCAATTGCGTGAAAGACACCGCTTTATGAAGGGCTTATTCGCATGGATAGGCTTTAAGCAAGTCGCTCTGCAATATAACCGCGAACCAAGAGCGGCAGGCGAAACTAAATGGAACTACCTCCAGCTTTGGAATCTCGCATTAGAGGGCATTGCAGGCTTTAGCACAAAACCACTAAGAGTAGCTAGCCTCTTTGGCCTGCTAATTTCCATTGCTTCGTTCATATTTGCCATTTTCATTATATTCAAAACTATGATATTTGGCGCAGAAGTCGAAGGTTGGGCATCTCTGTCGGTTATGATTTCATTCTTAAGCGGAATACAACTACTAACTATCGGGATTTTAGGCGAATATATCGGACGCATATTCGGTGAAGCAAAGAACCGCCCGCTATATTTCATCGATAGTTTTATAAAAAAATAACATACAGTTGAATAACCCACTTCCCCTAATTTTGTTTAGAGGTTAAGATAATCATCGGTTATTCTACAATATAAAAGAGGAAGAAATCTACAATGTCACAAGCAAGTAATAAAATCATGCCCGAAACAGGCAAAAAATATCGCCTTATAACACGTAGTGATATGGACGGCTTGGTGTGTGGCATCCTCTTAAAAGAGCTTAATATTATTGATGACATTATGTTTGCTCACCCAAAAGATATGCAAGACGGCCTTATTGAGGTCGGCGCAAATGATATAACAACAAATCTCCCATATGCAAAGGGTGCTTATATTTCCTTCGATCACCATGCCAGCGAGGCCAAGCGCATTGAGGGCAATCCTGAAAACCACGTAATAGACATCGATGCACCCTCTGCTGCGCGGGTTGTCTATGATTACTTTGGCGGGGCGCAGGCCATGCCCAATATATCAGAAGATATGATGATCGCGGTTGATAAAGCCGATTCAGCCAATTTCACAAAAGAAGAAATACTCTCACCAAGCGGTTGGGGGCTTTTAAGCTTTATTATGGACGCACGAACAGGTTTAGGGCGTTTCCGCGATTTCAATATCTCTAACTATCAATTAATGATGCAGCTTATTGATTATTGCCGTGATCATAATGATATTAGCGATATCCTCAACCTTCCCGACGTTAAAGAGCGCGTAGACCTTTATTTCGAACATCAAATCAAATGCCGTGAGCAAATAGAACGCTGCTCAACCATTCACAATAACCTTGTAGTTTTAGACTTACGCAAAGAAGAGACTATATGGTCAGGCAACAGATTCGTAATCTACGCCCTATTTCCTCAATGTAATATTTCAATTCATATGATCTGGGGTAAGAACAAGCAAAACACCGTATTTGCAACGGGTAAATCCATTCTTGATCGCTCCAGCAAAACTGATATTGGCGCGTTAATGCTAGAGCATGGCGGCGGCGGTCATCATGCTGCTGGTACATGTCAAATCACAAATATGAAATCAGAAGAAGTACTGCAAGAGCTTATCGCACGCATCAACGCAGATGGATAGCATCTCCGCCCCCGCGCTTGTCAGCGGCGATACTATTGGCGTTTTTGCGCCCTCAAGCTATGTTGAAAAAGATGATATCGAAGCATCAAAAGCAATGCTGGAAAAGCGTGGGTTTAAAGTCTTTATCCACCCCCAAACTTATGAGCGTGAGCATCAATCCGCAGGCAATCACTTACAAAAATCATTAGCGTTCCAAGGGCTTTGGCAGCGCAAAGATATAAAAGCCATATGGGCCGCGGGCGGAGGCAATCGCTGCACTCACCTGCTAGACACCATAAACTTCACCCGCTTGAGCCAATCACCGAAAGCCCTGATAGGCTTTAGCGACGTAACATCCCTGCTCAACGCCGTATATGCACATACGGGCATCACAACATTCCACGGCCCTGTATTTAAAAACCTGCATAAATATAATCAGCTCGACCACCTGCTCGACCTATTAACTGCAAAAACCGTGAGCTATCCCGTTAAAGACAATAATATATTCCAAGAAGGCTCGGCCGAGGGAAGGCTTATCGGCGGGAATTTAAGCATCTTCCAATATCTCCCTCAAACCCTTCCAAATGATTTTTGTAAGGACGCTATATTATTCCTTGAAGATTGCAACGAAGAGCTAAGCCGCATTGATCGCATGTTTTTACACCTAAAACGCCTTGGCGTGCTGAATGATATTAAGGCACTGGCACTTGGGCAATTCACAGATATGAACGATACGGGCAGGCCATTCGGCTATAGCCTTGAAGATATAATCGCCGAACATACGCAAAATCTGGAAATTCCGATATTGCACAACCTGCCCTTTGGCCATGGCAAAGACTTATACACAATGCCCATTGGCGCACGCGCAAATATAGATACAAAGGCAAAGCAATTCACATTATTACAATCCGCCACTTCATCATGTAGTAATTTGAATTAAGAATATGACGGTATTTGTTATCTTAACCGCGATAGTGTAGGGATTTTATATGTTGCAGCTTGATAATATTTATACTCTTGTTATGCATGACACTGTGTGATTGTTAATTCAAACTACCATATCAATCTTTTTGACATATGTTTACTATATGTGGTAACTTTCAGCCATGAAATTAACTGATATTGGTAAAAAAATAAAAGATTCGTGTAACTGGGCGTTCAATAATAATGGCATTGAAATTGACCCTAACCGCATTCGCCTATGTGACGGCAGCCCTATTCACTCGGTGGGAACAACGCGCCTGCGCTCTAAATGGCCGTATGCACTGGCTATAGTAGCACCGATCACTACAAACTATGCCTTGGATAAGGATGCTGATATATTTGACTATGCCTTTCCTGCGTTATCAATAAGCGCTCTATATATTCTTCGTCAGCAAGACAAAAAACACCTTAATATGTTGAAGATGGATACAAATACATTATGCATTAATAAGAAACCAGATAAAAAACTAGGTAAAAATACATCGCCCACCTCACCTGCGCATATGTTTATTATGAAGAATAACGTGGAAAAAGACAAAGCTAGTGCCTATTCTTTCTCAAGCCTTGAAATAGCAAGCTGGCTAGTAATAGAAAACACTTCAGTGCTAGCAAATACATTAGATAGAGCCAGAGTGGCCTATACATACGGCAAAGTTGCTAAAGAGGATTGGGTGATAGAGGAAATGCCTAAACCTAAAGTAAAAGAACCCAAAGAAATATCATTACCCGAACCCGATATGGCGTAATCTTCACTATTGACGCAATTTCAAGATTATATTAACCTACATCAATCATCCCGCCACTATTTCGGCGGGGTTTCTTGTTAATAGAGGAATGACACAATGGATCAAGTGCCAGTAACAAAAATAGGCTTTGAAGCTTTAAACGCGGAATTACACGAATTTAAGTCGGTAAAACGCCCTACAGTTATTCAAGACATCGCCACCGCGCGCGAGCATGGCGACTTGTCCGAAAACGCGGAATATCACGCCGCGAAAGAGCAACAAAGCTTTATCGAAGGCCGCATCCGTGAGCTTGAATTTGTACTTGGCAAAGCGCAAGTCATTGACCCAACAGAGCTTAACGGCAATACGGTTAAATTCGGCGCAACAGTTACAATTGTTGATGAGGAAACCGACGAAGAACATATCTATCAAATAGTAGGAGATTATGAATCCGACATGGAAAACGGTAAGCTATCCATTAGCGCACCAGTTGCACGCGCACTTATAGGTAAAACCGAGGGTGACAGCGTCACAGTAAAAACACCCAAAGGTGCAACTGATTACGAAATTCTAAATGTTGAATTTAAATAAAGTTAGGAATAAAACATGAATTCAAATAGTTTCTTAAATTCTATAACAATCGGCATATTATTATCTTTAGGCTTATCATCCTCAGGTTACTTTATTAGTCAAACCATGTACAACGCCAAAGTTGCCATAAACACAGCAGAAGCAAAAGGTTTATCCGAAAAACGAGTTAAATCTGATCTTGTAAATTGGCAAATCATATTCAAGATTGATGGCTCAAGTAAAACTGAAATCCCACTTTTATATAAAAAGTCAGAACAAAATCAAAAAATAATAATAGATCTATTAAAAGAAAACGGCTTTAAAAATGAAGAGATTAAAATAGGAGTTATAGATTACAGACATGACGAATACAGAGATGCTGATGGAAAAATTGTTGACGAAAAACACAACCTTATAGGCTTAATTAATATAGAAACCAATCAAGTTGATAAGGTTTCGAAAGCAAGATCAAATATTAACAAATTAATTGCTAAAGGGATTAATATTGAAAATCGTGCACCAACATATCATTTTACAAACCTAAATAAAATAAAGCCAGACATGTTAAAGGAGGCTGCCCAAAACGCACGATTAGCAGCAAATGAGTTTGCCGAAAATGCTGGGGCAACAGTTGGGGGCATAAGGAATGCCCGTCAAGGCACTTTCTATATTCGTGATGCTGGAGAAAATTATGGTGATACTCAAAAAATAGAAAAAGACGTGCGCGTTGTCACAACCATAACATTCTACCTAACCGACTAACAAAATTACCGCACAATACTAAGTGGTTATGAAATTCTAAATGTTGAGTTTAAATAAGAATACTTAAACGCTCTATATCATTTGAAAGTGTAGATGTTTCGTCATCCGCCAATTTCTGTGCAGCTTGCTTTGCAGCATCCTCAATTTGCGATAAATTAAGGGCTTCTTTCGAAATAACGACCTCGTCAACAGATTGTGTCTTTTCAGACTTATGCTCATTAGATGGCTTTTGCGCTTTGCTAACCTGCGGTAAATTTTGTACCTGACCTAACGGATTAATTTTATCAACCATATTTATATACTCCCAATAGCTACCCTGATAAAGCATCCTACACCCTTAACATAAATATTGCATTAATTTTATTGCATACGTGAATAATCCCCCTTCACTATTGCTGCAAAAATAACTAATATATCTTTTTTACAGGAGATGATTATGAGCTTTGAGCTACCCGAACTACCCTTTGCCTATGACGCGCTAGAGCCGCATATGTCTAAAGAAACATTAGAATTTCACCATGACAAGCACCATAATGCTTATGTGGTAAATGGTAATAAAATCCTTGAAGGCTTGCCAAATATGGGCGAGACGTTGGACGCGGTTGTTTTAAATGCACAAAAACAAAGCGAGGCAGGCCTGTTCAATAATGCAGGCCAGCACTGGAATCACACATTTTTCTGGAATTCATTATCGCCAAATGGCGGCGGAGTGCCAAGCGGCGAGCTTGCTATCGCTATAAATGATAGCTTTGAAACCTTCGCAAAATTCCGTGAAGCCTTTATTCAAGGCGGAATAACGCAATTTGGCTCTGGCTGGGTGTGGCTGGTTAAAAACTCGGATGGCAAGCTGGAAATCACTAAAACCGCCAACGCCGACAGCCCGCTAACCCATGGTCAAACAGCATTGCTGGTTTGTGATGTCTGGGAGCATAGCTACTATATTGATTACCGCAACTTGCGCCTTAAATATTTGGAAGTCTTTATAGATAGCCTAGTCAACTGGGAATTCGCAGCAAGTAATTTATAGATCACTTCGGAGCATATGCAGAGCATGTTACATCGGGGAAATCGCGCTCTATCCCTTCGCATTGCTTTTCGTATGCATCTTTAGATATTGTACCGTTAGTATTATCAACATGTTGTTGCATAGTATCCGAAAGATTATTCTCCATCGTCGCAATAGCCTTATCACGCTCAGCCTGGGCAAGGTCAGGATCAATTGCGTATTTTTCTAATAATCTATCTATACCGCTTTGAATCTGCTGCGGAATACCCTCTATTTGTTTCTCAGTATTTTCAGCAGCCCTTTTCACACCTTCAGCAATAGAACTATTTACCATATTATCGACACTTTCGCCTTCAAACATACGATAGCCAACTTTAGCACTTAAGGGAATATCATCGGTAACTTCATTAACGCCGCTTTGAATTTCCTCTAACCTTGCATTAATATTTCCCATCTCACCTTGAATTTCTTCACGTGCTGAATTTATAATATCTTCTATTTGACCATCCGTTAATTTTACTCTGAAATTCTTTAAGCGTGCAGCTAAAGCCTCATCATTATCATATGATTTTAAAACCTCTCTTGTTGAGATTAGACGCTCTTCCTCTTCTGCTTGCACCTCGGCTTTATGCTCTTGATTTACTACTGGCTCAACTGGTTTAGCCGTAACTACGGGGGCTGCTTTTGCGGCATTTATAGCCGCAGCATGTTCATTAAATTTTTCCCATAAACCATCCATGGGGTTTGGCGCAGCAGCGGCAGCCTTTGCCGCAGCTGCATAACCAGCGTCCATTTTGGGCGACGTAACACTCGCAACAGGCACGTTTTCTGCCTTTTGCTGAATAGAAACATTATCGGTATTCAAAATAACATTTACATCACTAATTATAATTTGCGGAGCAACATTATAATTACGAAGATGATCTAAACTATTACCTATTTCATCAATTAAAAACTTTTCAGCATCAATTTTTTTCAAGCTATCTGCGGAATGCTTCTCCACCTTCTCATCTTCCAACTCAAACTCTCTGAGTGAGAACGAATGTGTTAAATCATCTTTTGAGACATTATTATCATCTATAATAAGCTCATTCGGCACAAGAACATTTGCATAGAGCTTTTCATCCCCTCTATCTACAGCCTCAAAATTAGCATCAAAAGCATCGCCTTCATCTACTATTTCGCCAGTTTTAACATTGAAAGAAACCTTTGTAACCGCATCAGCATCAATTTTTATACCTTCATTATTTGTATAAATCTGTCTTCCGGTAGATTCTGTCCATTTAACCTGACCGCCTTCCACGTCAGGTTTTGCATCTGGGCGAGAGCTATATATCTCATTAACTTGAGCTTCATTCTTGAATACAATTTTGTCAAAAACTTCGTCCTCATTACGCTCCAGCCATGCGGAAAGACGCTCCTCACCTGCTTGTACGGTAAGAGGGTTACCTTGCTCTCCTTTAAGAGGGAAATAAGGATAATCCTTGGGGTAGTTTTCAGGGACATTGGCGCGTTGCTGCTCTACCACTTGCGTAGCATACATCGAAAGCGCGTCTGCATTATTAATATCAACCATAAAAACCCTATATATTATATTTTAAGCAATCATAGCGTAAAACTTTATAAAGATCAAGCTTTATGAAAATCTATATAGGAAGTAAAGCGCATGCTAAGCGTCGCCCCTCTGCCATAAGGACATTATATGTTCGACACGCCGCCCCTGTATTCATAATATCAACGCTTAAGCCAGCGTTCTTAAAGTTTAACCTTAACTCTGCTGGCAAAAAAGACATATCAGCGCCGCAGCCCAGCAAAACTATATCAATTTCCTGTGATTGTTCTATCAAATCGGTGAAATGACGAGCCTCAAGCTTGGAAATATCTGTTATAGAATCGATATTCCACCGCCATGTTTTATCAGGAGTAACAATAATCGGATAATTATACGATACGTTTCTTACTTTAAATGAACCATCAGAATATGAGTTTATAACCTGTTGATTTTCGCGGATAAGCGGGGTTATATCCATTATTTTATGTTTCTACAATCACTTCGGGATCACCTGCAACTGGCGGTTTTTCCGATGGGGGCGTGCTACGGCGTACATTCATGAACATCAGCACTGGCGATGCAACAAAGATGGATGAATAAGTACCGATTAAAATACCAAATATCAACGCATATACAAACCCGCGTATAACTTCACCACCAAACACATATAGTGAAACCAAAGCCAAAAGCGTTGTAACCGATGTCATCAATGTTCGTGATAATGTTTGATTAACAGAGAAATTAAACAGCTCACCTAGCGGTTTTTTCTTATATTTGCGCAAATTCTCACGAATGCGATCAAACACCACAACCGTATCATTGATTGAATAGCCTGCAATCATCAAAATAGCCGCCACAGTAGAAAGATTAAACTCCATCTGCGTTAGCGCAAATAACCCAATTGTTGCAATTGCATCATGCGCCAGCGCAACAATTGCCGCTATTCCGAACTGCCACTCAAAACGAAACCAAATATATGTAAGTATCCCAAGCAGCGAGAATATAATAGCGTAAAGCCCTTTGACTTTAAGCTCTTTACCAACTTGCGGCCCAACAAATTCAATACGGCGATAATCTACTATTTGACCTTCAAAAGCAGAATCCAACGCCTCTCGCACGGTTATTATAGCCAGATTATTAGGCTCAGAATCGCCCTTTTGCCACCCTGAAGGCTTTTTTTGCTCTGGCAAGCGAATAAGCAAATCATCAACTTGCCCAAACTCTTGAATAGAAATAGAGCCAAGCCCAAGAGTATTAAGCGCAGTTCGCAACATTTCCAAGTCAGGAACAACAGGTGTGCGCACCTCAATAACAGTGCCGCCCGTAAAATCAATCCCGAGATTCAAGCCTTTTTGCGCCGTCACCCCGATAGAGCCAAATATTATTATAGCTGAAAATATAAAGGCAATCATCCGCATGCCAATAAAATTTACATTACTATTTTGAGGGACATATCTTAATCCACGCATAATTTTTCCCCTATCCTTAAATCGGAATCTTTTTTGGATTTGTTTTCTTAATCCAGAAAATAACCAGTAACCGCGTAACCATAATAGCCGAGAAGAACGACGTTATAATCCCTATTCCAAGCGTTACAGAAAACCCTTTAATCGGCCCTGTCCCAAAAGAGAACAGGATAATCGCCGCAATTAATGTTGTCAGATTAGAGTCAATAATAGTTCCCATAGCCCGCGAATAACCAGCATCAATAGATGATATAGCTGATCTTCCATTTGCAATTTCCTCGCGGATACGCTCAAATATAAGGACATTTGCATCCACAGCCATACCAACGGTAAGCACAATTCCTGCAATCCCCGGCAGCGTAAGTGTCGCCTGCAAGCTTGATAACAGCGCAAGGATAAGCGCAATATTAACCACCAAAGCAACATTGGCCATTAATCCAAAAATACCATAGCTGATAAACATAAAGATAAGCACAAAGGCAAGGCCGATAAGGCTTGCAATTTTCCCTGCTGCAACAGAATCCGCGCCAAGAGAAGGGCCTACGGTGCGTTCCTCTACGACTTCCATATCCGCAGGAAGTGCGCCAGCGCGAAGCAATAATGATAAATCCGATGCTTCCTTAACGTCAAAGCCACCAGATATTTGCCCGCTCCCGCCGCATATAGCCTCATTAATTACAGGCGCAGAGATAATTTCATTATCCAAAACAATAGCAAATGGCTTATTCACATTCTTACGTGTAACAGAGCAGAATTTCCGCGACCCGACAGCATTAAGGCGAAAACTAACAACTGGCTGGCCACTTTGATTAAATGAAGGCTGCGCGTTATCAAGCATATCACCTGTGATAATCGGACGCTTTTCTATGCTCATTTTACGCATTGGCTCATCAGCATATGGAAGAGAAATATCCGTATAACGCTTGCGATCTTGTGAGCCAGCCAAATGAAAGCCAAGCTGCGCGGTTTTCCCGACTAATTTACGAAGCTGCGCCGAATCCGCGCCCGGCACTTGTATAACAACGCGGCGAACACCTTGACGCTGGATCACAGGCTCGGTCGTGCCAAGCTCATCAATACGTCGGCGCACAACCTCTATCACTTGCGAGATAGTTTGATCTTGCACTTCCTTAACATAAGCATCACCCATCTTAACGATAAAACCAGCAGCATCGCCGCTTGCCGTAATAATTAAACGAGCATCATTTCTGCGTATCATGCTTTTAAGTATTTTAGCATCCTCAGCTGATTGCAAATCAATTTGCACGCCGCGCTCTATCAGGCTTATATTTTTCTTGGAAAGCTTTTTCTCTTTTATGAAAGATTTAAAATCCTCCGCCAGCATTTCTGCGCGTTCAACGAATACTTTATCCATATCAACTTCATAGAGCAAATGCGCGCCGCCGCGTAAATCAAGCCCGAGATTAACCGTTTTCTTTGGCATCCAGTTAGGCAATGACTCCTGCATCCATTTATGAGCATCCGCGCCCACCATATTCGGCGAACTATAAGCAATGCCGTACATGCACACAGCCAAAATAAGAAAAATTTTCCAACGGGCAATTTGTATCATAATGATCTACTACGCTTTTTTAGTATCTTTTTTAGTATCTTTTTTAGTATCTTTTTTAGTATCTTTTTTAGTGTCTTTTTTAGAAGACTTCTTAGTTGATTTCTTCTCTTTTTCAGATTTAGAAGCAGTTTTTTTATCTGAACTCGCCACAGTTTTAGGCTTAAGCTCTGTCTTGCCCTGTATCATAGAACGCATAGCCGTAACTTTCACGCCGTTACCAAGGTCAACCAAGACCTCTTTATCATCAATAACTTTTTCAACCCTGCCGACAAGGCCACCGCCCGTTACAATGCGATCACCTTTTTTAAGGTCAGACAGCATATTGCTATGCTCTTTAAAGCGGCGTTGCTGCGGCATAATGAGTAAAAGATAGAACAAGCCAACAAGAACAAGAACAAGCCCCATATTCATCATAAAGGCATCCATAGGGGACGGCGCATTCGCCAAATCAATAAGTTCATCGCTTGCATCTGCCATTTGGGCATAAGCCTTGGAAATCAGCATATTAATGCTCCTTAACTTTAAAAAATCAAATAATCTTGAGGGAATATAAAGATAATCACGCCAAAGGCAAGGGCTGTTATCTAAACACAGCTAAATAATGCACTAAATTCTACGCCGCGAGGCTTTCAAGTTATGCAACGCGCCCCTTAACTTTGATTGAAGCCTTACGCCCATAAATCTCGTAAGCAATAATCCCTCCACCAACGCCCATAAACACAAGCCCCATAAACAAAAGGCCAATTTGCTGCCATGCGAACATTGCATCAAAGATAAAATCAAACATTATTAGTTACTCCATATATTTAACGGGGTTCATAGCAGAAGTACCCCTGCGCACTTCAAAGTGAAGCTGCGGTACAGATACCGAGCCAGTAGAGCCGACTTTACCGATACTCACGCCGCGTTTAACAATCTGCCCCTTCTTCACCAACATTTTATCCAGATGTGCATAGGCGGTCATCCATTGTTTATCATGGCGCACTAATATAAGATTTCCCGAGCCTTTAAGCGCATTACCAGCATAAACAACCACGCCATTCTCCGCGACTTTAACAGGAGTTCCCCTTGGCGCGGCGATATTTATTCCGTCATTATGAAGTCCGCTTTTCTTTGCTCCGTAATTTGATAGAACCCTGCCGCGCACAGGACGTAAAAACTTGGATGAAGCACGTTTAGGAGCGCGCCGCTTAACCTTTGATATATACAGGCTTTTAGGCTTTTGGTACTGCTGCGCTGGCTTGCCCTGTGGCACAGGCACACCATCTTGAATAATTGCTGGCTGCACAGGCTTTGGCTTTACCACCTTCTCTTTTTGTTTACGCACAATAGAAGGCAGGCGCAAAGCCTGCCCTACCCTCAAAATATAAGGAGAGCGAAGGCCGTTCAACCGCACAATTTCAGAGCTATCCACGCCAAACATCCTTGATACACCATAAAGCGTATCACCGCCTTGCACCCTGTATTCACGCGGCGGAGGAAGGCGCAAACGCTGCCCCTCATAGAGCTTGAATGGTGATCTCATACGATTTAACACCACAATATCACGCATAGGAAGCCGATAAGCATTTGATATGCTATAGAGCGTATCACCATACACAACATTATGCACCCCAGCACTACCCGCGCCACTATTTTGCCCGTGATGCATTACAGGCGCAGGACTGCGATTGCCCATACCAAAACATGATGTCAGCAGCAAAGAAATAGCAACAAGAAAAATCGAACGAAAGCTCATAAGGGGTATACTACATGTAATAACAAACTAAATCATGTCATTTTTTTCATCGGAAATATCAGGAAGCAAAGGAACAAAGCGCACAGGTAAAATATCGCGCACAGAGTAAGCTTCCTCGCTCTCGCGCTTATATAATTTAAGCATCTGATCGCCAGATATGCCCACAGGAATAATCATCTTGCCGCCGATTTTAAGCTGGTCAAACAAGGCTTGCGGTGGCTTAGCGCGCGCGGCGGCGGTAACAATAATCTTATCAAATGGCGCAGGATTAGAGCCATTAATGGTCGGCCAGCCCTTCATTCCATCTGCCACAATAGCCGTGATATTACGAATTTTCAAACGCTCCAAACGCTTTTGCGCATCTATGGATAAATGCTTATGCCGCTCGATGGTATAAACCCTGCGCGCTAGATGTGATAGCACAGCGCATTGATAACCGCAGCCAGTGCCGATTTCCAGCACCATATCTCTATCCATAATTTCCAGAGCTTCGCTCATTTTAGCAACTACCAAAGGCTGGCTGATTGTCTGACCAAGCCCAATAGGAAGCGCCATATCCTCCCACGCTTGATCGCGGCTATGCGCAGGCACGAACTCTTCACGCGGCGTACGCTCAATCGCCGAAAGCACGTCAGTATCCACAATCCCCTTGGTGCGAAGATCCATAATAAGGCGAATACGTTTATTTGCGGCTTGGGTGTTCATGGCGGTTTATTCTTTCAAGGTAAAGGCAGAATCAAATCTAACCGACTCAAAAACAACATTATTACCTTCCATTTTCCCTCTAATATAAGAGAAGTAAAGCCGCATGGATATTTTATCATTCTCTATATCAAGGACGAGATGCTTTGAGCTATCTGTATTGTCCTTGTTTTTAATGACGAAATCACTCAAATCATAGCTAAAGAGAATCTCATCTTCCAATGTAAGTTTTATAACTCCCTGCTCGTTAAGTGATAAGAAAAATTTACGACCGCCTTCATTAAAAAATAAGAAAAAATTTTGGCCATCATGAAATGTAGTAGGTTTTAGCTTGCCTTTTTCCTTTTTTCTAGCATTTAGGTAATTATTTCTAACAAAAAAATCATAGCCTTTAACATCTTTTAACTTGCTATCCATGGGGTTTATATTAAATGAATTAACATCATCCAGCTTTTTACGGTGATAAACATAATCAAAGCCTAGCTGCTTTGTTAAATTATATCCACCCGAGCATTTCCACTTTTCCTTACCTTCCGTGTTAAACCACGGCTCAATCATTGCATCA
>JAMONE010000066.1 GCA_027066695.1 Micavibrio sp.
TCATTATATTTTTACCTATACCCTGCCTGATCAGGCAAAGAACTGCTCTTTTACTTTAATACTCAATCTCTAAGGATACACTAACACTTAGCCGTTAATATTTCCCTAATCATCCGTAGCACTTTGCCCCCCAAGGGCTTCATTTTGTGCGCCGCTGCGATAACCATCAACTATGTTAACTGCACTGCGCCCTTCACTTGATGCGCCAGTTGCCCCGCGCCCAAGCAAGTGCGCTGGCTTTGCCACCTGACGTGCTAATATTGTTTTGGTTGCACAGCCTAGCTTATAGTCAAGATCTGCGCCTTTTAACTCCCCGTTCATACCAGGCATTGCAACATCACAGCCCTTTGGTGCAGATGCGTTAAATGAATTATATGACACAACAAAATGAGACATGCTACCTTGCGCCCTAACAGGTAAGATACCAATGCTAACATCGCTGATACCATAACCATGTAAAGAACCAATAATATCCGCAGCATTATTACTTGCCGTCATTGCGGTATTAACACGAGATTTAGGGTCATAAGTGACAACCATCTCTAAATCACCGCCACCATGCTTAGTATAGTGACGCGCAAGATTAGCAATAAACTTATCATCAACATCAGAAATCAAAACATCGCGCGTAATTATTTCTTCACTAACTTGCACTTGATTTTCAGTCATAGTGCTTGGCGAATACATATCAATACCGCATCCAGATAAGGCACTAACAGCAACAACAGCTACACTAATATTTAAAAGATATTTCATCGGATTTTCACCTTTTACATTATATATAAATTCACCAAATATTGTATTTCACGCATTAATCAAGGATATAACCATAAGCAACGCTATTTGCAAAAACTTCGTTATCATCAACATCAAATAATCGTCTGATATTTGTTTTAAAAATTTTGGCAAGCTCGCCCTTATCTTCACTAGGAATATGCTCCGATTTTGCTTTATCTGCAAAAGGCTCAACAAGATATGCCGTTACAATGACAATAAGCTCTGTCTCATCACGCTTAAAACTATCTGAAGAAAGCAAATCACCAAGAACAGGGGTATTTTTAATCCCTGGCAAACCAGACAAGCCCTTAGTAGTTTGCGATTGTAATAAACCAGCAATCATTAAGCTACCGCCACTTGGCATTTCAATAGTAGTCTCGGCGCGTCTGATATCAAGTCCTGGAATAACCAGATCAGAAAGAACAACCGCATTGCTGGTATCAAGCGAGGATACTTCTGTATTAAGCTGCAAGTTAATGCGGTCATCAGAAAGTACAATCGGCTTAAAGTTCAGCGAAACCCCAAATTCACGAAATTCTATTGTTATATTACCATACTGATCGCGACCAGAAGGAACTGGAAACTCCCCTCCAGCCAAAAATCCAGCCTGCTGCCCTGATACAGCTGTTAGATTTGGCTCAGCCAAAACATTAATAAGATTTTCCTCATCAAGCGCAGATAAAAACAAGCCAAGCGTTCCTATACCATCAAGCCCCGTATCCAAAAACCCACTTGCAACGCCAACAGGATCTTGCGTAAGTGTAAGCCCCGCGCCCGCGCCAAGCCCAAAAGCGTTACCGCCACTTCCTACGTTAGAATAAGGAGACGCTCCCCACAATGTAGTAACCGCAAGCTCATTTGGATCATTGGCTCTAAAATCAACACCAAGCTCTTTAATCACACTGCGCTCTGCCTCTATAATTTTAACCTGAAGCATTACCTGCTGCTCACCCCTAACCTCAAGTAAATTTGCGATTAATTCATCAATAGATTTGTTATCCATATCTTGTAAATCACTAACATAATGTGCAACTAAACTACCTATTCTTGCCGCAACAGAAGGATTGGATACAGTCCCTGTCAAAAGTATTTGGTCATGAATTGAGCTGATTTTCACATTTTCCTTTGGGAACAAACCATTAACCAAACTTTGGATAGCTTGCAGATCATAGGAAACATGTACATCTATGCGCTTTACAACATCGCCAGATGCATCCAAAACAATAATATTCGTATCGCCAATTTCCAGCCCTACTATATATAGCTTGTTCGATTTAATTGCCTGAACATCCACAATACTTGGATTCGCAACAAGCACATCAGAAACATCAGCTGGTAAATTAACAAGCTCGGCCTTGCCCCAAGTAACACTAAGCGGAGCATTAATTTTTTCCTCGGCTTTTCGAATAGAAACAAAATCACCTTTAGATGCATGTGAAATAGTAACGCCAAACGCCCCTACTCCAATCGCAATAACACTTGCAACAACTAAAGTTTTTGATATTTTTGAATATAAACCTGTCATGGCTCTTTCTTTCATTTTGTAGCAATATAAATTAATTTAACGCACTGGAATTGTTTGTACCTGCGCTCCACTATAAATTTTCACACTATTTAAATTAACGCCGCTGTCTTTTTTCAGCTCCATATATTTCTCACGAATTTCATCATCAACAGAAATTAACCGCGCATCAGTAAGCGTCTCAACAACCTTGTTCGCCGCATCATCACCAACCCCGCGAAGAGCCAAAGTCAACGAGCCCATTTCAGATGCAATTGCCAAGGCCTCTGCATCACGAATGGAAACGGCCAATGTTACCGTCTTGCCAATTTTGACCTTATCATCAGACTTATTCTCTGCCCTTTGGTCAATAGCCAGAATTCTTATATTTTCCAAAATAGTTTCTACAGCAATACGATCAATATTAAGAGCCATCATTTCCTTAATATTAGACTGCTCTTCACGATCAACAGTCACACGATGGGAATATGTTAAAATCACATCGACATAACTCCCTGGGCTGATAAATCCAGCGACCATATCCTCGGCCTTTAATTTAATAGATATCGCGCGCTCACCCTCTTTAAGCTTAGCCGCTACGTAATTGCCTTTACTCTTGAATATAGATTTCTTTACAAGAGCCTCACCTTCGGAAAAGCTCCTATCCAATCTACCTTTAAGTGCCTTAGTTGTTTTCTGATCGCCTTTACGGATAATCGCGCCCCGAAACAAAGCATCATCAGACCACTTCTTCCAAGCCATATGCTCTGCCTTAAGGTCAACGCCCTTTTTCAAATCCTTGGCCGCGACAAGAACCTCAACCGCGCTATCAGGTGCTTTTGTCGGTTTTTTCCCGCCAAGTGTGACCTGCACCAAAACAGCAACTAAAACAGCCGCCAATACAGCTCCACCTAGCACAATTAAAATATTCTTATTCATTATCTTAGACCCCGTTTTAGGACTTGAAACATTCATGATAAAACACTCGAGAAAATTAGGATTGATTAAAGAATTAAAACCAACATAGGCCAAAATAAAAATGACCTGTATATTTAATATATCGTCAGTTCGTTAATAATTCATGAACCAGATTCCACCAAATGCACATCAACAAAAGAAGATAGTGCCTCAGATGAAAAATATCCTGCATGCATAAAAGCAATAAGCATGCCAAAAGTAATAGCAACGCCGTAGGGAACTTTATCTGCGCCGCCCTGCACTTGCGCGACCCAACTGCCCTCTTTTGGTGATTTAAACGGCTTCTTGCGCTTTATATAAAGAGCAACCACCCCCAGCAAACCACCGCCAAGCGTCATAAAAAATAAAAATACAGGCAAATATTTTGCCCCTATCCAAAAAGCACACGCTGTTGCAAATTTGGAATCTCCTGCTCCAATCATTTTAAGGCTGAATAAAATAGCCGTAGCAACAAACATAAGTACGCCCGAAATCACATGTAACCATAACGGCGCGAATACACCACTATGCCCACCAAAATACAAAGCGGCATAAGCAATAAAAAATGCTGCAACTACGTATAAACTAAAGCTATTAGGGATCTTCATACATCTAATATCGGAAAGCCCCGCAAGAGCTCCGACAATTAAAGTTACAAATACACAAATTAGAAAAATAATAAGTAAGGTCATACTATCCACATAATACATTAAAACTGTGGAAAAATCGATAGGCAAACTTGACTTTATTACAGAATCCTATACGGCAGCTTTTTCCTATTGTTTTATTATATGCATATAAAGGTTGCGACTGCGACCTCGAACCAAATGGTTCGTAAGCCTGCGTGGCATTTGAACGCATATACAGAAAAAGCCCGCCGGAGATATATGGCGGACTTTTCATTATTTTAAACTTTACTACTTAAAGACTAAGCGTTAGCTGCTATAAGCTCATCTTGAACACCTGTGAACATTGTCACAAGCTCATCACCAACAAGGCCAACTGTAACGGCAATCGCAACTGCGATACCTGCGGCAATCAGACCATATTCAATTGCTGTTGCGCCGTCTTCATCTCTTAAATATGCTTCTCTCCAAGCCATCAATTTAGTAAACATGTTTATCTCCTTCATAAGATTTGTTAAATGTTTTTTACGGCAAACCCAATGCTTCAATATTCTACGTGAAGCTCCTTAACCGTTATCCAATAGTAACACGTAAAGATTTAAAAAAGGCTTAACAAAAACAAGTAAATATTAGTTTTAATTAAGAATATGACAGCACCTGTCATCTCGAACACGCTAGTGGAGAGATCTTATATGTTGCAGCTTGATAAGATTTCTCCTCTTGCTATGCAATCGTTCGAAATGACACTGTGTGATTGTTAATTCAAGTTACTATAAATATTAGTTTTTGATATGCAAGTTACTTAATTCACGGCTGATAGTTTCAAAAGCACCAATCAAATCATCTTGACCTGGCGCATCGTGATAGTAATCTTCAGACGTTGCGCATTGGCGATAAAAGTCTTTTGTAGACTCATTCACTCCCGAATAAAAGGTCACAGTATATATAATAACACCCTTAGACTTAAGGTCATTACAAACATCAATAAAACGATTATTCAAATCACCTGGCTTAATGTTATGGTCTTGCGTTGGCCCATAGGTGGAATACCAGTAATTCATAGTATTTCTACCATCGGTCATCATAACAACAGCCTTGCGCCAATATTGATTCTCCCAGCTAACACCTTCTTCGAATGGAAATTCTGGTGAGATTACTCGGCCTCCCCACACCATACCATAATTACCATACGTAAAACCAGACGCTGTCATATTATCTATATTATTTTTAAGCTCGCTCGGGCTTGTAACAAGAGGAGTTAACGGCGTTTTTGGACAATGGTAATTAGGTTTCTTTTTAACATTGCCACTAGAATTTAAGTGACAATAAGGATCATCTGTTGCAACATCTCGGCAATAGCGATACATATCCCAAGGGCCTTCATGATCCAGCGTATCATCAGGATAATCATGCGCAAGCACACACCCCAACCAGTCCTCGCTCCAATAAGTGGTTGTATAAGGAATATCATGCGGATTATTTACAAACGGAGTGCTGTAATAGTTACCAGCACTATCCTCACCCAAACCATAAGGCCCAACATTTACAGAAGAGCTATAAGGAACAAGGCCGATTTTTATAAATTCGGAGTCTCGTGTTGCCATAGAATCCAGCAAAGACGGATCCGCCGCCTCCCCTTCATCCGTATCTATTCCATGCATAATATATACAAAATTAGAAGCAGCAGCACGTAATGCAGCAATATTGTTATTTGAATTCATAGAACCCGTATTATCCATAACAAGTACGACTTCAATGCCTTGCACCTCACGTAAAACCGTAGTTTCAGCGTCAACATTTATAACATCAATACCAAGCACACTTAAAAACGTAGTATTATAATAAGCTGTTCCACTAACTATAATTTCATCACCAATAACTTGAACAACAGGCTCGAACGTTACACCAAGCCTATCGGGTGGATAGTTAGCCTCGAAGAAATCCTTAACTTTTTGCGTTATGGCGGCTTCATCAGTGGATGAAGCCGCAGCAGCCAAAGCCGCAGCATCCAGTGCCTGTGCTAAGCGCTGTTTAACAAGAAAGGCCTGTGAATAATCCAGTGACACGCCCGCAACACCAACTAAAATAGGAACCATAAGACCAAACATCAACGCAATCGCGCCAGATGTTTCAAACCAATAATTACGGATATTGCTCCACATACCTAACCCCTGTTTCATTTTACCGTTCCTTTCAATTTATTATTATATCTATTGTCGCGCGACAACGGCTGTGCGTCGCCCCCGACTAAAGGCAACTTCGCCCATATCAATTTGACCAACCGCAAATCCTGAGAACACAGGATTATACTCATAACTAACGGACACCATTACAACGCCCTCATCAGTCGCAGCCAGAGCAGCAACCGCGCTCAATGCATCGGCCTCCGCCATATTAAAGGTTTCTCGCCAAACAATTTCAGTATCTGCATTTTCATCAAAACGAATACTGACAATATCAATGCCGTAACTAGCCGTATTTATAGGCTCGAACGCCAAACGCCCCGCCTCTATGGCTTCGGCTATATCCGCGTCAGTTACTATATTCTCTCTTGTTATTAAATCAGCAACAACCTGAGACGCTCTGATTACTTTTTGATTTGCCAATATCGCATTACCCAAATCAAAAATACCAAGAAACAAACTCAACATTATAGGAAAGATAAACGCAGCTTCTATGGCCGCAGTTGCTTTTTCCTCACCAATAAATCTTAATAGTATTTTTTTGAAAATATACATGTTACACCCCCTGAAATTCGTAAGGTTCTGTTTGCAACACAATAGTAGATACAAATAATGTAGAGCCATCAGGCCCATTTAATAACGGCCCGACAAGCGGTGTCATCATCGAATAGCGATACGCAACGCGGATTAACACTTTATCATTAGAACCACCAGCATTAAAGCCAGCAGTAACCATATCACCATTTACATCATAGGTCGGCGGAGTATAATCAGTGTAATTATTAAGAGTTGTTACCTCAATAATCATATCATCACAACGAACCAAAACAGTTGCGTAATCACATAAAGCTTGACGGAACACCGTTTCAGGATCGCCTGCACCTTGTTGTATCTGACCAGTGCGCACCAAACGCGCCGCAGAGTCAGTCGCGCCCTCAAGCAGGCTAGCCGACATAAACATTAAAGAAATCTCCATAATACCCAAGGACAGGGTTATATAAGGGATTAACAACATGCTAAATTCAATAGCAGTCGAGCCATCTTTTCTTTTCATCCATTTGCGAATAAAACTCAACATATTAAGTATGCCCACCTTTTATTTCGTATTTAATTTAAATTTGTTCTTGTTTTTGACCACAAAAAAAGCGGTTAACCCGCCCGTTTTTTTAAGAGATACATTAACCCCCATTAAATCAGTATAACCCGCAAAATCTAAATAAAGTGTTAACGAAGCTATTAATCACCAGCTTTACCACTAACATTCTCACCCCACATTTCCACAAGAGCCTTCTGTCTTTTTCTTATAGCCTCCATACGAAGCATTCCCTTTTGATACAGATATGAGGAAACAATGCCAGTTACCACCCAATCAATCATATAACCAAACGCCGCCGCTGTATACATAACAAGTATCGCTTGTTCACCCGATATAATATCAAGGCTAGTTTCGAAATCATTCCCTGAGGACCATAGCTTAAAAACAAAAGGCACACACCCCGCCAAGTTCATTGCCGATACAGTAGAGGCTCTCGCTCCAATCCCCCTAGAGTTAACAAGGAATGCAACAAGGCTTGGCAACATTCCAACAAAAAGCAGCATTGATGTCGGCAAAAAAGTTAACCCAAGCAATATAAAAGCAATCATGAACAAGCGCCCTTTAATGCCAAAACCTGCTTTTTTAGATTTTGAATCTTTAGACTTTTTATCCTTTTTCTTACCTTCTTCTTTGTCTTTTTTCTTTGCCATATAACATACCCATTATTAAAAAATTCTATTTCCTGAAATAAACGCAAGAACAACAATTACAGTTATAACCGTCGATGCCAGCCATGATACAATAGCCGCCGCGTCATGGCCGTTAACAATGCCATAAGTCTTTTTATTCGACAACTTTCTATTATAATCATTATATTCATTAACCAGCATTTTATACTCAGCCGAAGCTATCCGAAACGCCCCCTTATCCCGCGCAAGAGCGGTTTCATCATCAAGCAGCAAAGACATACCCGTTAAATTCCCCGCTGCGGCTGCTTTTTCAACGCCTTCCTTAATAACTTGTTGCATCTTCCTGTTATTAAACGCCTTGTAAACTCCTGATAAAGAGCTCAAAAACACACCTGCCATAGCTGGAACACTCGTAATACCTGATTTTTTTTGCATAGTCGCCATAAAGCGTAAATTACCAGCAATCTGACTATCCTTATCAGAAGAGCTTAAATCATGAATAATATCATCCATAAAACTAGCATTTAAAACAGAGAAAAACGCTACTAAATGCTGGTCTAGCATCAATGAAACCTGCCCGCCCTGCTTGCACATAGCCTCAAAAGTCAATACCACAGATTTAGCACCATTAACAAAATAACCATCAAGTTTAGGACTTAAACATGGCGCGTCTTTACACAATAGATAAATACATTTTTCAATACCATAACCAATTTTTTGCCTGCGCAAAGACGCTCTACATACATCATAAAGCTTTAAATATGACATCATTTCATTTTGCGCAAGAGCCGCCCCGCCAAGCGCTTGATCCGGTAAATTAAGGTTAAGAATCTCCTTATAACACTCCAAATCACGTTTTTCAAAAATGGTCTCGACCATCATCGCGCCAAGCCCATCATAAGTAAAACAACGCCCCTTATATCGAATAGGAAGAACTGGATTAAGAGCCATAGCAATTTGCGTAACAAGATATTCTCTATCACCACTAAAGTTAGCTACCCGTTCCATAGCTTTTTCATAGCGTTCTGTGATCGCACCATCATCTATGGATGTACTAATCCACCTACTCAACGATCCATCTTCAACAATTTGCGCCACTTCAATAGGGTTGGTATGAAGATCTATCGCCAAAAACTCTGCATATAAATATTTTTGACCTGAGAATATAAGTGGCCGATTTGCCTTTTTTTTCTTTGTTAGAGACGCAGGAATTAAGCGCGTACCATCAAGCCACGAAAACAACTCCTCAAGCCCCCATCTTTGCGCTTCATCATCATGCAAAACCCCCCTAAGCAGCTCCAGAAAAGATGCAGGGAAACGCTCATTACCTACTAAAGTAGCATAGCTTCCTATTTCTATTTTTCTGCGCACAACATCTTCATCGCTTAGCCCCGCAAAGGGATCGGCCTTACGTAAAAAAACAACCAAACTAACACCAAACGCATATATATCACCGCTAAGACTAGCCACGCCACGCCCCATCGGCGTTGCAAGAGCCCTAGATGGTGGAAAAAACAAAGCATCTTGCGTCGATCCAGGCTGTGCAGATAAGCCATCACCCAAAATAATTGCATCACTATTACCAGAAGCCGAATAATAAATATTTGATGGGCAAATAGAGCCATGAAAGAAATTATTATCACTCATCTCCTTAAACATACGCACCATAGGGGAAATAAAATACTCGACAATGTCAGGATGACGCCAATGAATATCAGAAAATTTACCCCTTTCTACCAGACACTCACCAATAGATCCTGAATACATAAACACGTATTTTTGCTTATTATCAAGAGGCCAACGCACAATGCCAGAACCGACAAGGCGCATAAAGGACACCTCATCCAACTTACCATAAATACCAACAGCAGACCATCTGGGGATATTTTCTGCCCCCGCAACAATAGCAATTAATTTATTCGCTTTGTTAGCTATGTCATATGCTTGATAAGCAAGAGAACGCCCATTATCGAATTGTGGCAATCGCATTTTTGGATTTATATAAACGCTCTTTCCAAATTTTATATGCGTAGGATCTACATTAGCATTAGCCATTAAGCAACCTTCTGTTACATTCAGAATAATTCTAAAGGCTCTCGCCCAAAAAGTAAATGATACTACAAACTATAGTAATTTAAATTACCATATTATCAATCAAGCGGTAAATAACCGCTTTGTAGAAAAAGCAGTAAAATCTCTAATCCACAAAAGGGTCGCGCATCAAAATAGTATCGTCACGCTCTGGGCTGGTGGAGAGCATACTTACGGGCGCACCGATTAGCTCTTCAATATGACGAACATATTTCACCGCAGCCGCTGGCAGCTCGCCCCATGTGCGCGCGCCATATGTTGTCTCGCTCCACCCCGACATTGTCTCGTAAATCGGCTCAACTGCGGCTTGATCAATTTGAGATGATGGGTAGTAATCTATTTCCTCACCATTCAGACGATAGCCAACGCAGATTTTAAGCTCCTCCATACCATCGAGAACATCAAGTTTTGTCAGGGCTATACCAGAAATGCCGTTAATCTTAACCGCTTGGCGAACCATAACCGCATCAAACCAACCACAGCGACGCTTGCGCCCTGTAACAGTTCCGAACTCTTTACCTTTTTCGCCCAAAAACTGGCCGATTTCATTATCTTGCTCGGTTGGGAAAGGCCCTGTTCCTACGCGCGTAGTATAAGCTTTAGTGATACCCAATACATATTTAATAGCATCAGGGCCAACGCCCGTTCCAATAGAAGCCTGCGCCGCAACTGTATTTGACGAAGTAACAAACGGATATGTGCCATGATCGATATCAAGCATAGTGCCTTGCGCACCCTCGAACAAAATTTTCTTACGCTCTGTACGCGCTTGGTCAAGCTCTCTCCACACAACGCCAGCATATTGCAATAAATCACTGGAAAGCTCCATCAATTTATCATAGGTATCGCAAGCCTTTAAAGTATCCGCGCCCATCCCTTCCAGCATTATATTATGGTGATACATCATCTTTGTGATTTTATCTTTAAGCAGCTCAGGATGACGAAGATCACATACGCGTACGCCGCGACGCGATACTTTATCCTCATAAGCAGGACCAATACCGCGCTTGGTCGTGCCGATTTTACCGTCACCACGCATAGATTCAAGAGCTTGATCAAGGGCTTGATGCACAGGAAGAATGAGATTAGCATTTTCTGCAATAACAAAATTATCAGGTGTAATTTTAACGCCCTGCTCTTTAATCATCGATATTTCTTTAAGCAAAGCCCATGGACTAACCACAACGCCATTACCAATCATAGAGACTTTATCCTCACGCACAACGCCCGAAGGAAGCAAATTCAGCTTGTATTCCTTACCGTCAATAACCAGAGTATGCCCCGCATTATGCCCACCTTGAAAGCGCACAACTACATCCGCGCGTGATGAAAGCCAATCAACGATTTTACCTTTGCCTTCATCACCCCATTGTGACCCGATAACAACTACATTACTCATAATAATTCCTCACTTTTAAATTCTTTAATTTTTCCATCTTCATAGATGTGACTGCAATTTTTAGGCTGCGCCCCATCGCCCACTCCGCGTACAACAACCCAGCCTTTATCTTGTAAATCCAAGACAAGACTCCAAGGCTCTTTGCTTCTAACAAAAACCCTGTCCTTTTCCAAGGGGGGAGTTGATAAACGCGCAACCATATCCATATAAATCGTAAAACCACGCGCCATTTCATTGATTTCATTTTGACCGAAATGCACATCATAACGCCCGCCGCGCCCAAGCTCACCACTCAAGCCCTGAGCAAACAAAGTAAAGCCGATAGTGTTATGATATTCAAAGCCCACCTGCTCTATCAAATCAATGCTAAGCGATACATCGTTAATTTCCAGCTCTGCCATAGCTTTTTCAACGCCTGCGCAAACATCTTTCAAATTATCAAAGCTCGCACGTAGTTCCTTATCAAGGTTAATTTTATCTATCGCAGCAATAGCCGTATCAGCCGCTCCCGAAGCATCCATTGCCTGTGCAATTATTTCAGAGCTATCCCCGCCGACTGCCAGCAAAGCATTCATATCACGGCTTTTCACGGCTTTTAATATATCACCATCATTAGTAAGATGAGAGATAAATCTTGGAATCGTTAAATCCAGCGTAATGTCTTTAACCCCCAAAGATTTCAACCCTAAAATAGCCAAAACGCATATTTCAATATCGCTTTCACAAACATCCACACTGCCAATCAGCTCACATCCAACTTGCGTAAATTGACGCTCAGTGCGCATTTGCGATCCTTTTGTGCGAAGCACATCATTCGCATAAGTCAGGCGCAACGGACGCGGTTCATTTTCAAGGCGCGATGAAACAATGCGCGAGACTTGCGCCGTACAATCAGATCGAACCCCAAGCATACGGCTAGAAACTGGATCCATAAGACGGAAAGTATCATGCGCCAAATGCTCACCCAAACCAGCGGCAAGAAGACTGTCCTCAAACTCCAGTAATGGTGGCTTTATGCGCAAATAACCAAAAGATGTAAATTTATCCATCAAGATTTGAATAGCCCTCGCCTCACCTTCCGCAAATGGCGGTAAAAGGTCAGCAAAACCATTCGGCAACAACGCCAGAGAATTATCTTTTTGTGTCATGCTCGTAGGTATAATATCTATACTCCGCCATTGCAAGGAACATCAGAGCTATACGCTCAGTTTTTTCAGCGTAAGTTTAACATATGCGAAAATATCATCTACAGTATCTGCAAGCAATAAATCAATGGGAGTAGCTCTATGCAAAATTTTACTTTTAATATTAGGAATATTTTTCGCAAATTATCTTTTTCTGAAGAACACCGCCCCTACTCAACATACAGCCCTGAGACAGCTAATTCACTCGAAAATTTTGTGAAGGCATGTACTCCACATGCCACAGATCCAAATCAACCATTCATCCAAGTGCTTAAACAAGAGCAATCAGATCTTAGCCATTACAAACAACTTACAACAGCTTTAAGAAAAAAGAGCCCTAACACAGCCGAACTAAAGATTATATCAAATGGCTATAATACCATTACAACAAAAACATCTCCCTCTCATAACATAGCATTGTTCATGGATGGAATAATCCCTGAAAATGAAGCTGATAGAATACCGTTAGAAGAAGGAAAGGTGGAAATTTACCCTATAATGAAAGCACTAAGTTTATCTGCAGATGCCGTATTAAAAACATTAGATAACCAGCCTAGGTCAGAAACTCTCTCCTTGTAAATTCACGTCTACGATCAAGCCTTTTGATTTGACTAAAACAGCGGAAGCCTAGAAGCAGCAATGCTAACACATTACTGCTTTTGCAGATACCCGCACTTTAAGCACGCTTTCGCGTACGGCGGGTAATCCCTTATGAAGACATAAACTAATATAATTCATGTAAGTTTTGCAGAAACATAACGGTTTAGACTAACTCCCTGTTCAGCAGCCTGAATAGCAAGGTTTTTATGCTGCTCTGGTGGAATGCGCACCTGAAATTTTCCACTATAAGCCTTACTGGAAAGCGGCTCTGGAATAGCTTCATCATTCTCCTCCATATCTTCCACGACCTCTTTCACCAATTCCATTACCCCTAACAGAGCCTTTACTTGATCTTCCTCAAGATAAGAAAGACTTGGAAACTCCGCACACAAAGCAATATGCTCCCCGTCTTCTTCAGACCATGTAACTCGATACGTATAATGTTTATCATAGTCAGTCATTTATCTTTCTCCTCCAATTTCTTAATTGCCGCCAATACTTGCTTTACTTGGTAGGCTTTGGCCTTACCACCCTTACCCTTTTGTATATTAACGCGTGGATCGCCTGGCCATGGCATTTTATAAACATAGTGACTAGTGCCCTTATTGCGTGGAGTTCCAAAACAATGAATACATACCCTTACAAGGGTAGAAAACTTCACATTTTTTGGGCTATCGCCCATATCTTTTATGATTTTTTCCATACTACCCACATTACCACTATAGTATCAATAATGATACCACACAAATAACAGCTTTACAAAGAAATTCTAACCAGCCTTAGCAATAACATCACATAAATCATTCACAACCGCGTTGACCAGCGCACTATCATCGCCCTCTGCCATTACGCGGATAAGGGGTTGTGTCCCTGAGGGGCGCACTAGCACTCTGCCCGCATTACCTAAGCGCAGTTTTGCCGCATCAATTGCATTACGAACCGTATCGTTATCTAATGGGTTATCACCAGAAAAAGTGATGTTTTTAAGCAATTGCGGGCAAGATTTAAATACATTCAACGCCTCACTAGCTGGTATATTCCTATGCTTAATCATGTTCAACACCTGAAGAGCAGCAAGCAAACCATCACCTGTCGTTGCATTATCAAGCAAGACCAAATGCCCTGATTGCTCCCCCCCGAGGTTAAAGCCGTGCTTTCTCATATGCTCAACCACATGCTTATCACCAACATCGGTGCGTATAAACTCAATCCCATTATCTTGCATCAAACGCTCAAGCCCGAGATTAGACATCACAGTAGCAACCAGCCCACAGCCGCTAAGCGTTCCTTGCTCCTTCATCCATAAAGCCAACGCGCCCATAATTTGGTCGCCGTCAATTTTATTGCCTTTTTCATCCACCATAATCAAGCGATCAGCATCACCATCAAGCGCAATACCAACGTCAGCGCCGTTATCCACTACCGCTTCTTGCAAATGCCCCGTAGCCGTCGCGCCGTAGCCATCATTAATATTCTTACCATCAGGAGAATCGCCGATAGCAATAACATCCACCTCCAGCTCCCA
>JAMONE010000067.1 GCA_027066695.1 Micavibrio sp.
GATCGAGAGCATTTCGGGCGCATATTCTTTAATCAGGCGAATATGTCTGCCAAAGGAATTCCACAAATTGCGGTTGTTATGGGTTCATGCACTGCGGGCGGCGCGTATGTTCCTGCGATGAGCGATGAGAGCATTATCGTTAAAGATCAAGCCACAATATTCCTTGCAGGCCCGCCACTTGTTAAAGCTGCCACTGGTGAAGAAGTATCCGCCGAAGCTTTGGGCGGGGGCGATATTCACACCAGAATATCAGGCGTTGCCGATCACTTGGCCGATAATGATGAACATGCATTAAAGCTTGCGCGAACTGCCATGAGTAATATAAACCGTGAAAAGCTTGGCAAAGTCGCAGAGATAGAGCCGCGCGCGCCATTATATGATCCGCAAGATATTTACGGCGTTATACCAAGTGATTTGAAAACGGCGTATGATGTGCGCGATATTATAGCTCATCTGGTTGACGGCAGTGAATTTGATGAATTTAAGGCACGCTACGGAACTACGCTAATTACTGGCTTTGCCCATATTGAGGGAATGCCCGTTGGGATAATTGCAAATAATGGCGTGCTGTTTTCTGAAAGTGCGCTTAAAGCTACGCATTTTATTGAGCTGTGTAATCAGCGCGGAGTGCCTTTGGTGTTCTTACAAAATATCACTGGCTTTATGGTTGGTGAAAAATATGAGAGCGGCGGCATTGCCAAAGACGGTGCGAAAATGGTAACGGCGGTTTCATGTTCTAAAGTGCCTAAATTCACGGTAATTATTGGTGGTTCTTTTGGCGCAGGTAATTACGGTATGTGCGGGCGAGCCTTTGATCCTCGCTTCCTTTGGATGTGGCCGAATGCTAGAATTTCGGTTATGGGCGGTGAGCAAGCCGCGGGCGTTATGGCCACCGTAACCCGCAGTAAAATGGAGCGTGACGGCAAAAGCTGGTCAAAGGCCGAAGAAGAAGCGTTTAAAGCTCCTATAGCTGAGAAATATGAGCGCGAAGGGCATCCATATTACGCTTCTGCGCGGCTTTGGGATGATGGGGTAATCGATCCCGCTGACACGCGCCGCATTTTGGCACTGGCGTTGGCGGCAAGTTTAAATGCCCCGATAGATGATACTAATTACGGCGTGTTTAGGATGTAAAAATATGAGTGATGATGTTGTATTGCTGGAAGTAGAAGATAGAGTAGCTACGCTTACTCTCAATAAACCCCATGTCCATAACGCTTTTGATGATGATATGATAGCGCGGCTTAGCGCTGTATTTGATGAATTGGCGGGGCGCGATGATGTTATCGCCGTAGTTATTAAGGGCGCAGGTAAAAGCTTTTCAGCGGGTGCGGATTTAAACTGGATGAAGCGCGCAGCAGAATATACGCATAAGCAAAGTAAAGCTGATGCCTTGGTTTTGGCAGAAATGCTGGGTAAGCTTAATAATATGCCAAAAGTTACGATTGCTTGCGTTAAGGGCGCAGCAATGGGCGGCGGGTTTGGGCTTGTTTGTTGCTGTGATATAGTAATTGCCGATGATAGTGCGCAGTTTGCTTTATCGGAAGTGAAGCTTGGTTTGATACCTGCAACGATTTCACCTTATGTATTGGCGGCGATTGGCGTTCGCCATGCGCGGCGTTTCTTCCAAACGGGTGAGCGATTTGCTTTGGAGGAGGCACATCGGATAGGCCTTGTGCATATTGCTGCGCACCGCCCTGAAGATATGCATCATCACCTTAATCATGTCTTAAAAGAAATCAAAGATAATGGCTCTAATGCTATGGCGGCATCAAAGAAGCTATGTCTTGATTTGGCAGGAAAAGAAATTAACCAAGATGTAATCGAGGCTACAGCCAATCTCATTGCGCTTACTCGCTCTTGTGATGAAGCAAAGGAGGGGCTATCGGCATTTTTAGAAAAACGAAAGCCCGAGTTTTGACGTGTCTAACTTTGTCATTGCGAACCGAAGGTGACGCAATCTAAAAAATGTAATGAGATCGCCATGCCTACGGCTCGCGATGACAATATAAGAGGTAATATCAACGAATGCTTAAAAAAATACTTATAGCTAATCGCGGAGAAATTGCTTGTCGAGTTATAAAAACTGCTCGTAAAATGGGCGTGAAAACCGTGGCGGTTTATTCACGCGCTGATCGTAATGCCTTGCATGTTCGTATGGCTGATGAGGCGGTTTATATCGGCGAGGCTGCTTCTAGTGAGTCTTATCTTAAAATTGATGTAATAATTAAAGCTGCGCTTGATTGCGGGGCGCAGGCCATTCACCCTTGCTATGGATTCTTATCGGAAAATGTCCAGTTTGCGAAAGCTTGCGCGGCGGCGGGGATAGTGTTTATTGGCCCTTCGCCTGATGCCATATCTGCGATGGGTTTAAAAGATCATGCCAAGGATATAATGGATAAGGCGGGAGTTCCTGTTGTTTCAGGCTATCAGGGCGATAATCAGGATAATAATTTTCTTGCGCATCAAGCCAAGGAGATAGGCTATCCCATATTAATAAAAGCTGTCGCAGGCGGGGGCGGCAAGGGTATGCGCCTTGTTGAGCAAGCGGGTGAGTTTATAGATGCTCTTGCAACTTGTCGGCGTGAGGCTAAAGCTGCTTTTGATAATGATATTATTTTAATTGAGAAATATCTAACTAAGCCCCGCCATATCGAAGTGCAGATATTTGGAGACACTAAGGGCAATGTTGTGCATTTATATGAGCGCGATTGCTCGTTGCAACGTAGACATCAAAAAGTGGTGGAGGAAGCTCCTGCGCCTAATATATCGGATGAATTTCGCAATAATATATGTGCGGCGGCGGTGCGCGCGGCTAGGGCTATTAATTATTACAGTGCGGGAACGGTTGAGTTTATCGTCCAAGGTGATGATTTTTACTTTATGGAGATGAATACCCGCCTTCAGGTCGAGCATCCCGTTACAGAAATGATAACAGGCCAAGATTTGGTCGAATGGCAATTGCGCGTTGCTGCGGGTGAAGCTCTACCCTTGGCTCAAGAAGATATCTCAATTAATGGTCATGCATTTGAAGCGCGGCTTTATGCGGAAGACCCTGCGCAGAATTTTTTGCCGCAAACGGGGCGTGTGCAGCATTTCTCATACCCAGAGCAAACACAATATATGCGCGTTGATACTGGCATTGAAGGCGGTGATAAAGTAAGTGCGCATTATGATCCGATGGTGGCGAAATTAATTA
>JAMONE010000068.1 GCA_027066695.1 Micavibrio sp.
CTGGCTTTCCTGTGGCTTCTGTTGGTGATTTCGAGGCGGTAAACGAGATTGCCAAGAACGCCAAAAATGCGACTATCTGCGGCTTAGCGCGCGCAAAAGAAAGCGATATCGAGGCCGCGGGTAAAGCGATTAAACCCGCGCAATCAGGGCGCATTCACACCTTTATCTCAACTAGCCCGCTTCATATGAAGCATAAGCTTAAAATGTCGCCCGATGATGTTTTGGAGGCTGTAATAAAAAGTGTGACTTTCTCGCGCAATTTCACCGATGATGTGGAGTGGAGCGCGGAAGACGGATCACGCACAGAAGATGATTTCTTATGCGCTTGCGTTGAGGCAGCAATAGCTGCGGGCGCAACAACGATTAATATCCCCGATACGGTTGGCTATGCTATCCCTGATGAGTTTGCAGCGAAAATAACTATGTTGTTTAATCGCGTCCCTAATATCGACGAGGCAATCATCTCAACCCATTGCCACAATGATTTGGGCTTGGCGGTGGCTAACTCTTTGGCGGGGGTGTCAGCAGGCGCGCGTCAGATTGAATGCACTATCAATGGCATTGGTGAACGCGCAGGTAACGCCGCACTGGAAGAAGTAATAATGGCAATGCGCACGCGCCACGATTTACTTAGCTTTAATCACAATATTGATACGACCAAAATTATAAAATCATCGCGCACTCTATCGACTATCACAGGGTTTTCGGTGCAACCTAACAAAGCAATCGTCGGGGCAAATGCTTTCGCTCACGCCAGCGGTATCCACCAAGATGGAATGCTTAAAAATGCCAATACTTACGAGATAATGACCCCTGAAAGCGTAGGCTTGAGCGAGAGTAAGCTTGTAATGAGCAAGCATTCAGGCCGTCATGCCTTTCGTGAAAAATTAAGTGAGCTTGGCTTTGATTTGGAAGATGACGCGCTTAATGACGCTTTTGTTCGTTTTAAGCATTTAGCAGACCGCAAAAAAGAAGTCTTTGAAGATGACTTAATTGCATTAGTTGAAGATGAGACAAATTGCAGTAATGATAATATTAAATTTATCTCCTTACAGGTTCGCGCTGGAACAACAGGGCCGCAAATTGCTAATATATGTCTAAATGTTAATGGCAAGCAAGAATGCATTGAAGTCGAAGGAAACGGCCCTGTGGACGCTATATTCAAAGCTATACGCGAGATTTTCCCGCATCCTGACGCTGTGTTGCAGCTTTACCAAGTTCATGCGGTAACAGGCGGAACAGACGCGCAAGCAGATGTTACTGTCCGCTTAGAGGAAAATGGCAAAGTAACCAGCGGCTCAAGCGCGGATGTAGACACATTAGTTGCAAGTGCGCGTTCTTATATTCGCGCTTTAAACAAGCTTGTCGCCAAACGCTCTAAAGTAAATCCACAATTATAGTTAAATTATAAAATAGTATCATTATATAAGCATTTTAAATGACAATTAACAAATATAGCTGTTTCGCTTTATTTTTGGACTAGGCACGAGGAGCGCAGCCTAGGGTCAGGACCTATTAAATTCATAACGTTCTGTTGCCCATTAATGGCGCAGATACGCAGCAAGCAAGCGCAAACGGGGTTTGCCCCGATAAGCTTGCTTAACACTGTAGATGTGGTATTAATGGGCAACCCCTTTTGGGGCGCGGCATATTTTTGATTCTACACCTTCAAAGTGCTTGATCGTAGCTACGGCTATGCCCTGCGCACTTTTCAAGCGTATTATCTAAAAATATGACTCGCGCAGAATTTATGAATTTAATAGGTCCTGACCCTAGTAAGCTAGGTAAGTCGACGAGTAACAACATCCAAAGATAAATGGAAATAGCTATATATGATTATATATCCTGCAATAGACCTAAAAAACGGCCAATGCGTACGCCTTTATAAGGGTGATATGAACCAAGATACTATCTATAATGATAACCCTGCGGATCAGGCTCTAACTTGGGCGCAATCTGGCTTTGCGTGGATACATGTGGTTGATCTTGATGGCGCATTTAGCGGTAATTCGGTTAATGGCGATGCTGTGCGCAATATCATTGCTGCTGCGGATGTTCCTGTGCAATTAGGCGGGGGGATTCGCAGCATAGACCAAATAAAACACTGGCTTGACGAAGGGGTGAGCCGCGTAATTTTAGGGACTGTTGCAGTGCGTGATCCTGATCTTGTTAAACGCGCATGCTATGAATTTCCCAATCAGATAGTTGTCGGCATTGACGCAAGAAACGGCAAAGTAGCCGTTGAGGGCTGGGCAGAGGAATCCGACATGCAAGCAACCGAGCTTGCTAAAATATTTGAAGATGTCGGGGTAGCTGCAATTATCTATACCGATATTGATCGTGATGGCACAGGCAAAGGGGTTAATATTATCTCGACAATATCCTTGGCACAAAGCACCTCTATCCCTATCATCGCATCAGGCGGCGTTGGATCGCTCGAGGATTTAGAGCTTGTGCGTGATGCTGGTGAGTACGGCGTTAGCGGCGTTGTCGTCGGCAAGGCCCTATATGATGGCCGCATAAGCCCTGAAGATGCAATTAAAATCACCGCTGGTTGCTAGGCTTAATACTTATAGCCGATCTTAAATAAAACCAAAATTTAACTATACAATATTCTTCTTGCCGTATTTATTCGTTAATTCATGTGTGATAATATATGGAAGAGAAATGCAAAAAGAGTTGGAAAAAGATTAAAAATCAAAGCTGTATTTTAGCCAAACATGGTTTCTTTCAGTATTATAGAATGCTCTTTTAAACAAATTTTGCAGAGTATTTTATATAAAACATTGCCTTAAATAGCTATATTTGAGACAATATAATAATGAAAGAAAAAATTTTCCTTGTTGATGATGACCGTAATATATTGATCTCTGTTTCCATGGCGTTGGAGGCGGAAGGCTTTGACGTTAGCTCATTTAATGACGGCGAGGCTGGGCTTGATGCTATATTAAAGGGTAATCCTGATATTGTGATTCTCGATGTGAAAATGCCACGTATGGATGGCATAGAGGTTTTATCAAAATTGCGTGAGGAAAGCTCTGTCCCTGTGATTTTTCTAACCTCCAAAGATGATGAAGTCGATCAGGTTATAGGCCTTAGAATGGGCGCAGATGATTATATTACCAAGCCATTTTCCCAACGTCTCCTGATTGAGCGTATAAAAGTTTTATTGCGCAGAAATGCTTTAACTGCGGAATCAAAAAAAGATAATGAAAATATTAAAGTTGGGCATTTGATTTTGGACGATGCAAGGCATTTATGCTCATGGAAAAACCAGCCATTAAATCTTACTGTTACCGAATATCTATTGGTAAAAGCCTTGGCCGCGCGCCCTGGTCATGTGCGAGACAGAGACCAGTTGATTGATATGGCATATGGTGAGAGTATATATGTAGATGACAGAACGGTGGATTCGCATATTAAACGTGTAAGAAAGAAGTTTAAAAAGATAGATGAAGAATTCGACAGAATCGAAACATTATACGGAGTTGGCTACCGCTACAAAGAAGAGTAGTCGGTGGCTTAGGACTAGCTCTCATCGCGGTGAAATTGAACAGCTTTTCGATTTATATTGGGGAGGTAAAGAGCGGCGTATAACAGGCCTTACCCTACGTATTATCGGCGTTAATGTCATCGCTTTGCTTTGCCTTGTTGTCGGCGTTATTTATCTTGGGCAATATCATGCTACATTAATTGAAACAAAATTAGAGCGTTTTGAGACGGAAATTATGCTTGTTACCGCGGCTATATCTGAGGGCGCGTTTGATAATCAGTCATTAGAGTTATCTACAAATAAGGCAAAAGTGCTCTCTGCGCGGCTTGGTGCAACTATTAATAAGCGTATTTTGGTTTTTGATTTTAATGGCGATATGATCGCAGATTCAAAAATACTAATAGAAAAGAATGGCGTTGAGCCGATATTAAAAATATTAAAAGAAAAAAAACGCAAGCTAGATAGTGTGAAAATGCTAAAGGATATGGCGGGATGGATTGCTTCATTCTTTCCTCAACATGGTGAGTTGCCGCTATTTGAGGGGGTTAAGTCTCAAAAAGCTAATGATTATTATGATGTTGTTGATGCTAAAAATAAGAAATTAAGTATTTCCGCATGGCAAGATGAAAATAGTCAAATAATTTTAACTGCGGCCATGCCTATTTTAAGCCAATCAAAAATTATAGGGATAGTAATGCTGGTTGGTGATGGTCAAGATATAAAAAATGCGCTTGGTGAAGCGTGGTTTAATATCTTGAAAATCTTTTTGGTTACGCTGCTAATTACAATACTCTTATCTATATATTTATCAGGTGTTATCGCTCGCCCATTACGAAAACTTGCGGTTGCTGCGGAAAATGTACGAAAAGGAAAGCTTAAACACACTGAAATTCCAGATATGGGGGATCGTAATGATGAGATCGGTGAGCTTTCAATTGTTTTGCGGGATATGACGCACGCATTATGGGAGCGCATGGACACAATCGAGGCTTTTGCCGCAGATGTTGCGCACGAAATTAAAAACCCGCTGACATCCCTTAAAAGCGCAGTCGAAACTGCTGCTATAGTAACAAATAAGAAGGACTTGAATAAATTATTAGATGTAATAAAGCATGATGTTGATCGGTTAGATAGATTGATAACTGATATTTCAAAAGCATCAAGGTTAGATGCAGAATTATCGCGCGAAACATTTGATGTGGTTGATATCACGCAAGTATTATACCAATTGTTAGATGCACTTAAAAGCCCGCTTGAAAGAAAGGTGAAAGCCAATAAAAACAGTAATCAAGCTATTAAAGATGGTATTAAAATCATATTAGATCTACCTGATGGTGCAGATATATATGTAATGGGAAGTGAAACTCGCCTAACGCAGGTATTTCAAAATATTATTTCTAACGCCTTATCTTTTGCCCCTGATGAAACAAAAATAAGAGTTATAATGGAAGCCGAAGAAGGCAGAGTAATTATTACTATTGAAGATGAGGGGCGGGGAATACCTGAAAACCAGCTTAAAAATATTTTTGAACGGTTTTATTCCGAGCGCCCACAACATGAAGAATATGGCCGTCACTCTGGGTTGGGGCTATCTATTTGTAAGCAGATCATTACCGCACATAACGGAATTATTTATGCTGAAAATATACAAAATGAAGCTGGCGAAACAATTGGGGCAAGATTTGTTATAGTCCTCAATCAAGCTTGATTTTTGAATATGTGGATGAATCTTGCTCTATTGAATTTTCAATTTTGCACATTGGTGTGTTTTCGCTAAACTATGATTTATATTTAATATAAAACGTAGCTGGACTTTGTAATATGTTTAGAAAGATATTTGGATTTTCTCTTTTAACTTTGGGCGCTTTATCGCTTATGGCTTCCGCATCTTATGCGGCAAGTCCAAAGCAAATTGGTAAATATGGCGACTGGACATCATATGTCCTAAGTGAACGCGGCAGCAAAGTTTGCTATATGGTTAGTAAACCTGTGAAAGCGAAAGGGAAATATACAAACCGTGGTGAGATTTTTGCTCTTATTACACATCGCCCCGCAGAGAATACAAAAGACGTATTTAGTTATATCACAGGATATACTTATAAGGCTGGCAGTGATGCCACGGTAACTATTGACGGCACGCGCTATGTTTTATTCACGCAAGATGACACGGCATGGACTCCTGATGCTAGTGCCGATCAGAAATTGGCAAAAGCCATACAAACTGGATCTAACATGGTTGTTAAGGGAACATCATCTCGTGGGACATTAACCACAGATACTTACAGTCTAAAGGGATCTGGCGCTGCGTATAAAGCTATTACAAAAGAATGTAATCGTTAAAAATACTCTATTAAGCTTACTGTGAGTATTTGGTTTATCCTGATTTAATAGAGTACTTGGCATTAATTGTATGATATGATAACTAATTCTAAACTTTAAAAGGTTAGAATGTACTATAGGAATTTTTTCTATGAAATATATTTCCGTATATTTGCTTTACCCTAATGATATTGGAGCAAAAATTTGCGATTAATTGATATATTAAATCAAAAAACATCGTTATATCGAGTTTGCCGTCTGCGCAATCGTCATCTTTTAACTAAAAATAATAGATTACGTTTACGTTATGTTGCCAGCACGCTTGTGGTTGCTTGTGTAATATCAACCAGTCTTTTGGGCTATATTAGCTCGTCCGTGGCTTTCGCTCCGGCTGATTTTGAAATTGTAGAAGCTAGTAATATTGTTAATATTACAAAATCCGAGATACAATCTTTCCCGTCATTAGAAGAATTTGCAGGTAATGACGAGGGATCATTAGACGGCGTGGTTGAGCTTATTGAGGCAAGCTTAGTCGCGCGTAGTGAGGTTATCAAAATCAACTCTGGTGATACTATTGCGGGTGCGTTGCAAAATATCGGTGTTAGCGGCGCGGAAGCTTATCGCGCGGTTAAGGTTATGAGTAAGCATTATGATCCACGTTCTATAAGAGCGGGGCAGGCAATATCTGTGCATCTTGAGCCGAATGAGGATGGGCTTGAGCTTGAGCTCTCATCATTTAATATGAATATAACGCCGACCAAAGAGCTTATTGTAACGCGTGACGAGAATAAGCGTTTTTCCTCTAAATTGCATGAGAAAGAAGTTATTCTTCAAACAAAAGCGGCCAATGCTGAAATTGAAACATCTTTATACGGCTCAGCTGCGCGCGCAGGGATACCCGCAACTATCGTTGCTGAAATAATTAGAATTTACTCATATAATGTTGATTTTCAACGTGATATTCGTCGCGGCGATAAAATTAAAATTTTGTATGAGACTTATGAAACGAAAGATGGTGATTTCGCGCGTTATGGTGATATTCTTTATGCTAGCTTAATGGTTAATGGCAGTGAAATACCTGTTTATCGCTATAAATCTAAGGATAAATCCGTTGATTATTATCGTGAAAATGGCGCAAGTCTGAAACGTATATTAATGCAAACCCCTGTTGATGGTGCGCGTATGTCTTCTGGTTTTGGAATGCGCCGTCACCCTGTTTTGGGATATAACAAAATGCATAAAGGCGTTGATTTTGCAGCTTCGCGTGGCACTCCTATTTATGCAGCAGGTAATGGCGTTATTGAAAAAGCTGGACGCAATGGCGGATATGGTAATTACATACGTATTCGTCATAAAAATGGATTGAAGACCGCTTATGCTCATATGAAGAAATTTGCCAAGGGCATTAAAGTCGGAAAATATGTTGAGCAAGGCAAAGTTATTGGCTATGTCGGTACAACAGGACGCTCCACAGGGCCACATTTGCATTTTGAAGTGCTAAAAAACGGCAAACAAGTTAACCCTAAAAGCATAAAATCCTCATCAGGAGAAAAGCTTGCAGGAAGAAGCCTAAAAGATTTTCAAGCGCGGATTCTTGCGGTTAAACAGAAATATGCTGTGTTGGCGCAAAGCCTAAAATTCGCCCAAAATAACTTCGAATAATACCTAGAGTCAGGACCTATTATCATTTTTCTTATAAAAATATCGTTTTATGATTGAGCATTTGATAACAACTGTGTACAGTGGCAGAGGTTTTATATGCATACGGCTTTGCGTTTATAGTAAAGATTTAAAAAGTTCCGCCCGGCTGTAAGCATTAAATTTTAAATTATATGCGTTTTCGCGCCACCCCTTTCTTTGTTTTGGAAAACATATGGGGCAGGCTGCCTTGCGCAAGGATGGAGAAAATAATGACAAAAAAAATGTTAATTGACGCAACTCATAAAGAAGAAATAAGAGTTGCGATTACTGATGGTAATAAACTTATAGAATATGATTACGAAAGCCAAAGTAGAAAGCCTATAAAGGGAAGTATATATCTTGCCAAAGTTACAAGGGTTGAGCCTTCATTGCAGGCTGCGTTCGTAAGTTTCGGTGGTAATCGCCATGGCTTCTTACCTTTTTCAGAAATACATCCTGACTATTTCAGAATTCCAGTTGCTGATCGTGAAGCTTTAATGGCAGAGCAAGAAGCCTTGCTTCAAGAGCATGATGAAGAAGAAGCTCTTGTCGAGGAAGAGTACAGCAAAGAAGAAGAGACTGTGGCAAGTGAAGAAAACTCAATCGAATCTGATGAGGTCGGCGGCGATGTTGCTATAGTTGAGGGAGAGCCTGAGACTAAAGAAAAAGCAAAAAAGCCTGCGAAAGAAAAAGAATCTAAAAAAGATGAAGTCAAAGCAGATGTCGTGGCTGTGGCTGAAACAGAAGTTAAAGAAGTTAAGGAAGTTAAGGAAGTTAAGGAAGTTAAGGCTTCTCCAAAATCTGAAGATGAAGAATCTAAAGACAAAAAACCTGAAGATAAATCAGATGAAGCAAAAGCAATAACTGATGTAAATCCAGAAGAAAATAAAAAATCAGGTAATCGTCGCGGTAATTATCGTGGACGTGGGCGTGGTCGTGGAAATAGAAATTCTCAATATCGCAACCGTAATGTAGAGGTTGTCGGCGGGGAATCTTCTGATGATGATCAACGTTTTCGTTTTAACTTGCGCCGTAAATATAAAATTCAAGAAGTTATCAAACGCGGTCAAATTATGCTGGTTCAAGCAAATAAAGAAGAGCGCGGCAATAAAGGCGCGGCGGTTGGCTCATATTTATCACTACCGGGGCGTTATTGTGTTTTGATGCCAAATTCCCCGCGCGGCGGCGGCGTTAGTCGTAAGATCGCAAACAACAAAGATCGTGCGCGTATGCGTGAAATTGTTAAGGAGCTTGAAGTTCCTAAGGGCATGTCTGTTATTGTACGTACAGCAGGTGTTAGTCGTACAAAAGCAGAGATTAAGCGTGATTTAGACTATTTAATGCGCTTGTGGGATAATATTCGTGAGCTAACGCTGCAATCAACCGCGCCTGCGCTTGTCTATGAAGAAGCAGATCTTATAAAACGCTCCGTACGTGATCTATATACACGCGATGTCGAAGAGATTCACGTGGCAGGAGAAGAGGGCTATAACACGGCTAAAGACTTCATGAAAATGATGATCCCTTCGCATGTGAAAAAAGTTAAATATTATGATGGTAAAAAATTACCACTATTTAATCGCTATCAAATTGAAAGTCAAATTAACGAAATTGGCCAGCCAGAAGTTCGTTTGAAATCGGGTGGATATTTGGTTATCAACCCTACGGAAGCTTTGGTTTCTATTGATGTTAACTCTGGCAAGTCTACAAAAGGCCGTCATATTGAGGAGACCGCTCTTAAAACTAACTTAGAAGCCGCCGAAGAAGTCGCGCGTCAATTAAAGTTACGTGATTTAGGTGGTTTGGTTGTAATTGATTTTATTGATATGGAGCATCGCGGCAATAATGCAAAAGTTGAACGCCGCATGAAAGAATCTCTTTCAACAGATAGAGCGCGTGTTCAAGTTGGGCGCATTTCATCTTTTGGTTTGATGGAGCTTTCTCGCCAACGCTTAAGCCCAAGTCTTACCGAGGCACAGTTTGAGCAATGCACTAAATGCAGGGGTCTTGGCCTTACGCGTACAGCAGATGCCATGTCTATACTTGTTCTACGTGCGATAGAAGAAGAAGGCATCCGTGCGCGCGCGGCGCAAATTATTGTGCAAGTTACAGGTGATGTTGCGCTTTATATCTTGAATCACAAACGTAAAAAAATGGCGCAAATTGAAGAGCGTTATAATTTTGAAGTATTGATACGTATTGATGATGAGATTCCTGCCTCTGAATATCTTGTGGAAGTATCCAAGCCAGCTGAGAAAAATGATGTCGAGAAACCAAGTTCTGATACTAATATTTCAGGTAAGCAGCCAGAATCTAAAACAGATAAAACAGATAAAACAGATGAAGTTGAAAAAACGGATAAAACAGATGATGATAATGAGCGTTCCTCACGTCGTCGTGGTCGCCGTGGTGGTCGTAATCGCAATAACCGTCAAGATAATGCTCAGAATAATACAGGCCAAGAAGGTAATATAGAGCAAGGAAAATCTACGGATATTAACGGTAATGTTGCGCAAACCATTAGTGAAATTGATGATAAGGACGGTAATAAAGTTGCAAACTCAAAAGGCAAAAGCGTTTCTCGCAAGAAAAAACCTGTTGCTAAAAAATCTTCAGAAAAAGTTTCTGATCCTGCGAATGATGATAATGCCAAGGATAAGAAACCAGCGAAAAAGGCAACTAAAAAACCTGCTCCTAAAAAGGAAAAAGCTGTAGAGGAAAAACCCTCCGAGGCAAGTTTGCATGAAACGGTAAATCAAGCGCCCGAGCAAAAGAAAAAGGGCTGGTGGAATCGCTTATAGATCACCAGCTTAGGGGTACGGTCTAATATTTTTGCTGTTATCATAACTGTATGCATATTGATATATGCTACTTGATTTTTGTTATAAAAGTGCACAAAATCACTATGTTAATATTTTAAGAGATAGCCTTTATCATGAAAACTTCACTTTGGTCTCCATCGGAGCAACAAATAGATTCAAGCATATTATCTGAATTTATTGCCACGGTTAATAAACGCAGCGGCAATAATTTTAATGATTATCAATCACTTTGGCAGTGGTCTATTGATGATATAGAAGGCTTTTGGGATATCATATGGGATTTTTGCGGTGTTATCGGTGATAAGGGTGTGCGCATTTTTGATGATAATGGCGGGCGAATGTTGGGGGCTAGTTTCTTTCCCGATGCTTCGATAAATTATGCGGAAAATTTACTACAAAATCGTGATGATAAAATAGCCATAATTTTTCGTGATGAAACTGGCAAAGAACGCGAAATAACCCGCTCGCAGCTTTATGATGAAGTGTCTAAATGGCAACAAGCCATGATTGCTTGCGGCGTGGTTGAGGGTGATCGCGTGGCGGGCTATATGCCTAATATGATTGAAACTGTTATTGCTTCGCTGGCGGCTATATCGCTGGGCGCGTTATGGTCTACGGCCTCACCTGATTTTGGTGTTCAGGGCGTTGTTGATCGCTTTGGGCAGATTAAGCCAAAGCTATTAATCACGGTGGATGGCTATTACTATAATGGAAAAACCATAGATATTTTGGATAAGGTAAAAGACATACAGCCTGCTTTAAAAGGTCTGGAGCGCACTATTATTGTGCCGTTTGCTGGTTCGTCGATTGATATTGCAACCTTGAAAAACACCCAAAGTGCAAATGATTTTATAGACACATACACCCCAAAAGATATTGAGTTTAACCGCGTTGAATTTAATCATCCACTATTTATTATGTTCTCATCTGGTACAACTGGCGTTCCCAAATGCATAGTGCATGGTCATGGCGGGACATTGCTTCAACATTTAAAAGAACACCAGCTTCAATGTAATATTAAAGCTGATGATAGGGTTTTCTATTTCACAACATGTGGCTGGATGATGTGGAACTGGTTAGTTACAGGACTGGCTTCGGATGCTACTTTGCTGTTATATGATGGCTCGCCATTTTATCCTGATGGTAATGTTTTGTGGGATTATACCGCCAAACATGAATGCAGCTTCTTTGGCACATCTGCCAAATATATCGAAGCCATGAAAAACGGCGAATTAAAACCAAAAGATACGCATGATTTGTCTTCTCTTCGAACTATGGCATCGACAGGATCACCACTGGTTCACAGTAGCTTTGATTACGTGTATGCCTCTATTAAATCCGATATGCATTTGGCATCTATTTCAGGCGGAACAGATATTGTCTCCTGTTTTATGCTTGGCAACCCTATATCGCCTGTATATCGCGGTGAAATACAATGCGCAGGTTTGGGTATGGCGGTGAATATATTTGATGATAAGGGGCAGCCAACTAAAGACGGCTCTGGTGAGCTTGTCTGCACTAAAGCATTTCCAGCCATGCCTATATCCTTTTGGAATGATGATGGTAATAAGAAGTACAGCAAAGCATATTTCGAGAAGTTCGATAATATTTGGTGTCATGGTGATTGGGTGGAGCGAACTGATAACGGCGGCTTTATCATCCATGGTCGCAGTGATGCCACGCTTAATCCAGGGGGTGTACGCATCGGCACAGCCGAGATCTACCGTCAGGTAGAAGCCATAGAAGCTGTGCGCGATTGTGTTGCCGTTGGTCAGGATTGGGAAGGTGATGTACGTGTTATATTATTTGTTATCCTTCAAAAAAATTGGGAGCTTGATGATAATTTGATAAAAGAAATTAAAACCCAAATTAGAAAAGGCGCAACTCCGCGTCATGTTCCTGCAAAAGTAATCGCCGTATCAGATATTCCACGCACAAGAAGCGGCAAAATCACTGAAATTGCTGTACGTGATGTAATAATGGGGCGTAACATCAAGAATATTGAGGCTCTCGCCAATCCCGAAAGCTTAGAACTTTTTAAAGATTTGGAAGAATTAGAAAAATGACAGAACGTAAATTTAGACCTGTACTCCACGCGCTGACAGCTAATCCAGGAAACGAGATGATGCGCTATGCTCAAGGTAAGGATGATATCATTACGCTTGGGCAAGGTGAAGGCGACGCGCCAACGCCTGATTTTATTTGCGAGGCAACGATGCGAGCTTTAAAAGACGGACGTACATTCTACGGCCCTGTCCTTGGGAGTAATGAGCTGCGCCAAAGCTTATCTGAATATTATGAACGCATTTACAATCTTGATATACCCTCAAGCCGAGTTTTTGTAACGGCCTCTGGCTCTACTGCTATGCATTTATCTTTGGCTGCGCTAGTTGATAAGGGCGATGAAGTTATCGCTGTCACGCCAATTTGGAAGAATTTGCTCGGCGCGGTTGAGCTAACCCAAGCAACAACAAAACAGGTGGCTCTTGATTATGTTGATAATGAATGGGTGCTTGATTTAGACAAATTATTTGCCGCTATTAATGAAAAGACAAAAGTATTGCTGATTGTTACGCCGTCAAATCCAACTGGGTGGACGGCTAGCAGGGATGAGCTGAGAGCGATATTAGATTTTACCCGTGAGCGCGGAATTTGGGTGCTGTCCGATGAAGTATATGGCCGCCTTGTATATGAAGGTGTACGTGCGCCGAGTTTTCTTGATGTTGCAAAAGATGATGATTTGCTGCTGGTGGTGAACAGCTTCTCGAAAAGCTGGGCTATGACGGGCTGGCGTTTGGGCTGGATTGTCGGGCCACATGAAGCAGAAGCGAAAATCCGCGATGTTGCGCTATATAATAAATTATGCCCGCCTACATTTACGCAATATGGTGCAATCGCAGCATTAGAAGAGGGCGAAGAATTTCTTAAACAACAGCTTAAATTATGGCATAAAAATCGTGATCTAGTCGTCAAACGTTTTAAGAAAATGGGAAACGTACATATGTCCTACCCCAAGAGTACGTTTTATGCTTTTTTCAAAGTGGATGGTCAAGATGATTGCATCGAGATGACTAAGCGTTTGATCGATGAAGCAGGCGTACTCCTTTCCCCTGGGTCGGCTTTTGGGGAAGAGGCAAAAGGTTATATCCGCTTATGTTTTGCCGTATCAACCGAGCGTCTGAACGAGGCACTAGACCGCATAGAAGCTGTTATTTGTAAGTAGGGCTAAACCGTCTTCTCACCATTAAAACCTTGATAGCGGTAATTCATCATAACCGTATCACCATCGAGTGTTTGGTAATCGGTGGTTTGCGAGCGATCAACGCGCATTTCATCAAAGCCCGAGAGATGCAGTATTCCAAGCTCTTCATGGGGGAGGTATGGCTCTACCCATTTCTTATTCTCTGCGTCCCAAAGCGGTTTAAACTCGCACAGCCAGTGCATATAAGCAGGTAAAATTTCAGCTTCATAACCATGTAGATGCACCATCATACCAAGAGTTAGCTGCTCGGCGGTAAAGACTTTGCCCTTCTCAAGAGCTTGCAATATTAACTCCTGCCATTTCTGCCAATGCGGAGCGTTTGCATTCATACAAAACGCACCAGCCAGTATCACATGATAGGGAAATATTTCTTTAGCAACCTTCATACCAAAGGCTTTGCGAGCGTTAGAGAAGTAAAAACTACGAGCTTTATACGGCCAATTGCCAAGCCATTTAACGCGCATTCCTTTGGGATATGCCCTATCCATTTGTCCTGAAAGCACGATTTTATCTTTTTTCGAGCCTTCGATAAATGTCTCAACCGCGCTCCATTTTTGTACCCAAGTATCCGCGTCCATCCAAAAATATGTGTCATATCCTGCAAATATTTTATTGATAAACGGGCGGCAAACGCAGGATTTTAAATATTCCCGCCCTTTAATGCGGCCTTTTGGGATATCACAAGGCCAGTCTGGCTTAACTACTTTATCAGCTATGGTTTTGATATATTCATGCTGCACATCCGTTAGCCCCGTATCCATAATGCAAATATCATAATCGGCTAGCTTATTATCAGAATGGT